>CAZKZX010000008.1:0-19323 GCA_964557335.1 uncultured Methanomicrobia archaeon
CAAACAGAACAGAGTAGACATTAGACTGCTAACTCAGACGTCCAGAACGCGATTATGTTTTTTCACGACTGCCCCATAATCACGCATTTGCGGTTGTCACATATGTTTGCAGCTAATACCAATTAAAGATAGAACAAGCTTTGTCTACGAGTCTCTCACGAATTCATAGATAAGCCTAGAACACTATTTACTTCACGCATTTCCGCGTGGCGTGTCTTATTATTCTCAAAGGCCTTGTGAATATGTTTTTATCTGGTATTTTCACCTTATGACATTTTTCGTGCGAGTGAGATTAGACGTTCACCAGATGCTCATGACAACATAAGGATTGGTCCCGCGGTTAAATGCAACAAACTTAATCTTAAAAAAGTCAAAGCTGATATATCCTTCGGAGAGCTATATACAAATTTTTCCGACTGTATGATTTGTCCTTGTGACAAAGTAAGTTCTGACACTTTCCCATGTGATGCTCTTCTTCAGACTATCATTACAGTGGAATCACGTCATGACTTGTTTTTCATTCTGCGTACGTCGTGACAGTCCAACTAGTTTAGGCTACTAATTAACTGCAAAGACGACATGTCGATGTCGAAGCACATTACAGTTCGAGCAGTATTGGGCTTTAAAACAAGATTAACTTTTAAATGGCAACCTTTTGGAACCATTTGAAAATACATACTCTTGTCAGAATTTTCTACGTGTGTGAACTCAGCTGCAATATCTGATGCAAAAGTGTCAGCTTCTTGGGTAGAATCAAATGTCCTCGCAACTCCTTTGGCATCAAATAGAAGGATGGGAATTGAGCTGTGCTCGCACCCAGTCACCCTAAGTTCCGCAAGGCCTTCATCAATTTTGTTTTCTTGCCACTGAAAAATAGTGCATTTTACATTTAGCAATTGCTGAAGTAGATCCACGTGATCGCGCAGCGCATCTTCTTCTCGGAGGTCTAAAGTCTCTTCAGGCGCGTTCCTATTTTTAAACAAGCATTTTTGATTTGACATGGGAAAGAGCTTGGGCAGGTGTCGCTGCCCAAATACCGAGAATACTATTTCGAACGTTTCTTAAATATGCATCTAACAAAAATTTTTTGTAAATCTAAATCTCATCTGACTGTGGTAACCACAAAGCTATGCTGAAAAGCGCAGATATTGACAAATATACTGCTCCCATTCTAGGATGAGACGTGCATCGTGCATTACGTAAACTCGGAACTTATCACACAACCGGCAATCTTACAAAGGAAAGTCAAGGATTTCAATCAGTTTGATGGGGAACTTTACACCCATTTGCTGCTAAAAAAAAACTCCCCCAGATTTCATTTTGAACTAATTTAGTAAAATACTAAGTATCAAAATAAAAAGAAATCACGAAGATAATGTGACGTTTTCCCCTTTCTTGTCGTGTACGCGGTAGAGTTCTGGTGTCGCAGAACCTCGCTATCGATAATTTTATTCATTATTGTGTAACTTGCTGTAGCCAAGCTTTGCATTACGTGATGTTCACATCCAAGCAAAGTCAAATTTTGGCTAAAACATGCACCTTTTTTGCGCGAAGCGATGAACACGAGCAGAAATGGCTTCTCGCATGCCAAATCTCATACTTTGTTCATATTGTCTAAGAACTTTTCGTCGAAGCGTGACCATAGGCTTCCGACCTTTAAACTTTTGTCAATCACAACCTTTAAGCGACCCATTGTATATATGAAATAGCCATGGAAGACGAGCTCATTCAGGAGCTGGAAGTTTTCGGTCTCAACGAAAAAGAAGCGCATCTCTACGTGATGTTACTCAAATATGGTGCAAAAACTTCTGGCGAACTAGCAAAGATGCTGAACAGCTACCGAATGGACGTTTACCGAACACTTGAAACTCTCGATGAAAAAGGCATGATCGAAGTATCAACGGAGAATCCTACGAAGTATGCAGCAGTTGCAATTGCTGCTGCAATTGATTCTGCGATCGAGAAACAAGCATATGGATTACAATGGATGGAAACGCACAAGCACCACGTTATAACGGCCTCAAAGAGTTTACCCCAGCGAAGCGCAGGTCCGACTGTTGACGATTTCACAAAGTTTAAGGTGATAAAGGGCAGAGCGAGCGTAGTAGCAACCGTTGCACTGTTTCTTAAATCAGCTGTGCACGACATTGTAGCTATAATCTCTCCCGTTGCATTGCCGATCTTCTCTATTAGTGGGCAACTCAATTATTTAATTGCAGCTGCAAACCGCGGCGTTCGAGTGCGGTGTATAACCGATATCGTTCCTCAAAATCTTAACGCAGCGAATGAAGCCCTTACAAACATAGAACTACGACACCTCGAAGGATATAATGGGGCACAATTTTTAGTTAGGGATGCACAAGAAAGTCTCACGACTATCAAATTGGACATCGTTCACCGTGCGAAAGATGCCGACGATGTATTGTTCTGGACTGATAACTCTGAGTACGCGCAACATTTAGAAGCTAGCTTTGAGTACTTGTGGGGAAATTCGATCGATGCAAAACAACGCCTACATGAGCTTGTAGCCGAATTCCCTCATTTAGCTATCTTCAAAGAGAGGTGATAGTCACCCCCCCAAATGAACGGTTTTTGTGGTGACTCTTATTGTGCATCTTGAAAAAATAAAGGGGATGTGTAGCTTCGTTTTAAAAGATGCTACAATAATTGATTTTTTGTTCAAATATAATTCATCCTCTGTGACATTACCCTACCTACGAGCAGCTTTTTCGCTAGTATAAATCGTCATGTATAATCCGTAACAAATTAAAGAAAGCGTATAAAGGAGCTTTTTTATGACAATCAATACCGCAGGCATTCGTTCTTATTTCGTTGGGAATCTCACAAAAAAGAGCCAAAAATCCCGCAAGGATTTCATCGCCTGTACAAACTCATCAAATTCAAGTGGTTTTACAATATAACAACTCGCTTGGTTGGTATATGCACTGACGATATCTTTATCGTAATCCGATGTAGACAAAACTATTACAGGGATGGCCCTCAGCTCATCGTCACCCTTTATCTCTTCAAGTACTTCACGACCATCCTTTTTGGGGAGACTAAGGTCAAGAATGATGAGATCCGGTTTCGGTGCGTCGACATAAGCACCTTTGTGATACAGAAAATCCATCGCCGCTTCTCCATCGATGGCTACGCTGACATTATTGCTGATTCTTGAATCTTTGAACGTTTCCTGTATTAAACGTACATCAACGGGGTTATTTTCTACTAAAAGAATCTTAATTGGCCTCATTCTTACCGCAGCATTTATCTTTGGTTGTTTCGTTAATTATGCCTTAAGTAATATGTAATGTATAAACGTTTTATTGTGAGTTAAACAACATGTAAGTTTATAAATTTAATCGGTGGGTTGTTTAACTTTACGTTTACATACCTCGAAATCCATAAAGATTTATTTCAGCTATTTGTCCAGTATTTACCGCATAGAGCGGATATCAAGTTCTCGAGTGCTCAGCAGCTCCGTTAATACAGTAGTAAAAACCTGTGATCCCGCATTCAATCCACACCAGACACCGATTACATGGGCAACCTTTCTTCTCCGGGATCTCTTCACTTTTACCTAGAGAGCAAAATAGCCCTCCTTCCAGTTTGCTTTGTCTGAATGTGGGGCATATACCTTTGTAACAGAGACATTTTCCCATTTTATCAAATGTGTTTGGAACTCTCATTCGATCATCTCGTACTATAAAATGTAACAGCTCGTAAGTTACTCTTGTGCAACGCCCCAAATACAGAAATATCCTCTCATAAGGCTATATTTAGTAAACGCCGGGCACGTCGGACAATTGCATCCTGTGCTGTCTGGTGCTTCGTCAACCTTATCCAAAGCGCAGAAAAATCCCCCCCTCAAGAGATTAAAGTAGAAGGTAGGGCACCCGCCACAAAGACACTTCGATAAATTCTCTTCAGTATTCGGAACCTTCATTTATTTCACTCCGTTACGGATTAGAAATAATATCTTATTGTATATGTGGCCTTCCGTTTTATTGCGCGTTATTTTGATAACGAAAGGAATAAAGTGGGTGAGATGATCTTGAGAGTATTTCAACCCATTTACAATGAATGATCTTCCAATAACAAAAAATAATTCAGAAAGCACGAATTAAAATGTCATATAGTCGGACCTCCCTATAAATCGGTTATTGGTCCTTCTCTGTTTTGCTATCGCATGCACGGCATATGCAGCTGTTTCCACACTGATTCTAAACAAAGTGACAATATTATTATACCGTAAAACCTTTTATACGAGTGGTATGACGAGACCGGCGACATCTATACCGATTTGTGTAGACTGTAAACACATAAGAGGATGCACTGAAGATGCAGGTTTATTATGCGATGCTTTTCCCGATGGTATACCTGATGACATACTTCTCTGTAAGTTTGACCATCACTTACCATACCCCGGCGATCGCGGCATTCAATTCGAACCAATCGATTGAATAACGCGCGGACTATGATAGCCTGTTTTTTATCTGTGCTTGTTGCTATAAATTCAACGCACAAATGAACAAAGATTTAATCGCAGCTAAAAAACCTCAATCGGTTGATTAATCGAATTCGATCTACTGAAGGGCACTTTATATATTTTTTAAGGCAAGATCAATAATTAACGTATCGAGGTAACAAGAGGTGCACCGTGCACATTATATGCATTGCAAACACTACTACCGCTTTTTCTTGATGCTTTTTTTGCCGCCCTTACCCTTCGTTTTCCTCCGTACCTGAGCTTGGGCTGAAGGATGTTGTGTAGTCTTTTTGACCACTTCAACAAAGGGATCTTTTCGCTCACCTGCTTCAAACTCGGGAAGGCGTGACCTAGATTTCCTCGGTTTTTGTTCAAGCTGATCGCTTGCGACGTTTACAAAAGCTTCAGCTGTAGGCTCCCGAACTTTTGGTAGTGCTTTTTCCTTCTTAACCTTCACACCTTTTTTCTGCCCAGGCAATTCTCGAGGCACAAAAAAGTACATTGAAACGATGATAAGAGTAAATATGACAGTTATACCCATCGCAGTAAGATCGAAACTCTGGATTGCTAGCAAAAATATAGTAATAGCAATAAGCGGCACTCCTGCGAACATTGCCAAATAAAAAAGGGCGGGCTTTACTCTCGCAAAATTCAGATTGTCGAGTTTAAAGCTCTTTACTGCAACTTCCTCCTGCGACATGTTTCCTCCAAAAATCTCAGTGTTATCTCGAATCCTCACCGTTAAAAATGTCTATATCATAAATATACTTATCAGCTAACCGCAGCACCTTCAAACACTACTCATAGCTGGGTGTTAAGAAGCGTTCGAAAGATATGTTATATCGCGTGTTGATAACTTGTCGATACTTACGAACTTATGGAGGAAGCAGTGTATCACTTTGCCTTCATGTGCGTTCTGCCATTTTATCTGCCGGTTTTGCGCCCAACGTCAGCAAACGCTTCACTCTCGACGCCACGGTGAGCCTCAACTGGCCTGTATGGTATACAGGAGACGTGTTATGTATTGTTTTGCCATCGACCACACGGAGTATGTGTAGACTGACGAGTTTAAGTTCGGAAACAACGATATGGGATTCGTAATCACAGTATTGTACTTCCCTGAAAGAGTCTCCAATTAAAAGGGTCAAAAACATCGTTGAAGTATCTAAAATATGTTTAGATTGAATTTATGCACAGTTTTAGGTTCTGCTGTGACTTCTGAACATCGACACGAACTTTCGACTTGACGTTGTTGATCAAGTTTTCCGTATCATGATGCGCTCACCAGAATCTATCGCGCTCATAATTCGGTTAGCGATGTTTGTCCCTTTAGTGACTTTAATTTCTCCTCCACGCCCCATTGTAGCTGTAAACAAATATTCATTGTCTATCAATACATCTACTATATCACCGGCCGAAGCATTCGATATAATTACCACGTGCCTATCGGTAAACTCGACCTCTGCAAGGGAGGCTGAAAGCTTTGGAGTCTCCATTTCTCTCTCTTTCTTCGGCCTATCAGTTATCGGCTCGACATCAATGTCAATGCCGAGGACTTCTTCAATCTTCTCTATAGTCTTGCCGCCTTTGCCTATAACGTGTGAGATGTCCCGGTCACTTACATAAACCTTAGCTCTGCTGTCAGAGAGCATTTCCACTCGAAGTAGATCCTTTGCATACTTGCCGACTTCCCGCTCGATCTCCTTTGCTGCAAACTTCCATACCTGCTTTGCCTCAGGCTTTTGAGCTTTTCTCACCGGCATAACCACTACTTGCCTGCTAAAGAGGTAAATCTCGTAATCAAGTTTTCCGGTTTCGAAGTTTCTCACTTCTATAACCGGCCGAGCGAGATCAGCTTCGGTCATACCTGCCGGCACCTTGACCATAAAGTGGACATCGTACACTGTTTCAATCTGTCCTTTTTTGATGAAGATGACAGTATCTACGATTTGTGGTATTACTCCAAACTCAACGCGGCCAATGAGTCGCTGTAAGGCATCAATAGCGCGCGAAGTGTGGACAACGCCCACCATGCCAACTCCAGCAAGCCGCATGTCAGCAAAAACCTCGAAGTCGTGCGTCTTTCGCACCTCATCGTATATTGTATAATCGGGCCTCACTAGAAGCAGTATATCAGACGTTTTCGCCATGTCCCCTTCAAGGGCTGTATATTGAGTGATATCGTCAGGGACTTGTAAATCTCTCGGACTTTCCATGGTCTTTACTACGTAGCCACAGCTGAACAAAAATTCTGCAACACCTTGGGCAAGCGTCGATTTTCCAGATCCAGGGGGTCCCGCAATAATTATTCCTCTCGAGGGGCCGATCAAACGGCTCTTTAGTTCTTCTGCAAATCTGTACTCGTCAAGTCGCACAGTAGCAATAGGACGGACTGCAGTTATTTCGATTCCGTCAGAAAACGGCGGGCGAGCTATCGCCACCCGTAGAGGTCCAAGTTGGACGACCGTAGCTCCACGCCGCTCCAATTCGATAAACCCATCCGTTCGAGATTTCGCCCGCTCAATAATCTCAGTGGCTATATCACGCATCTCTTTATCGCTCATAGGTGCGTCCCTAATCTTGACAAGATGAAGCGCTTCAATTGATCCACGTTTGGCCATCGGCGGCACGTTCTCCTTGAGGTGTACAGACATTGTATCGGGCGTAAAGAACTCGTTGAGCAAGAGAGGGGTTACCTCCTCCTTCTCAGGTCTGAGGTACTTCACGTCAATGCCCTTTGCTCGGGCAACTTCTGACTGAACAATGTCACTCGTGATAAATGTCGCCCCGTTATCGACAGCAACCGTCCTTATCATTGCATCGATTTCGCCGCCTCCAGCAAGCCTCACCTGCTCAAGAGTAGGCCGCTTGCCCGCATAGATCAAGCTTATTTCCCCTGCCCTTCGCTTCTCATCGAGGGCCTTGAGCTCATTTAATCCTTTGAACCCTATCTCCCGCCCGTGGTTTGCCTGCGCCTCGAGCTCGGAGATAACAGCTTCGGGGATAATTATGGTTGCTCCCGCAAGCTCACCCTCTTCGATGAGTTTTGTAATCCTGCCGTCAATTATAACGCTCGTATCCGGAACGTACTTCATGCTTACTCCATAGATTTTCGTTACAACAATATGTGTTACGGACAAATATCATGAGGCTCTCCTACAAAAACTGTCAATAAAGAGACCGATGGTGTGCTCAATTTCTGCTAATACCTGCTGTTGATACCCTCACCCTAAACATTTCACTATTACTTATAGACATCTTCAGGGTTAAACACCTTCGCCTCGATGTGCTCTCCGTCAATTTTTCTAAAAAAGCAAGACTTAAAACCGGTGTGGCACGCAGCTACAATCTGTTCGACCTTAATGACGAGAGCATCTTCATCGCAATCAACTAAAATATCCTTCACAAACTGCAAATGCCCTGAGACTTCACCCTTTTTCCATATCCTTTTGTTGGTGCGGCTCCAGTAGTGAACGCATCCCGTCCGAAGCGTCGCCTCAAACGCCTCCTCGTTCATAAAGGCTATCATCAACACCTCGCCGGTGACGTAATCTTGTGTAGCTACTGGAATTAGACCCCCCTTGAAGTCAAGCTCTATCATGTGTACAAGAACTACAGGCGTAAAAGATTATAGAATTAACCATGTGTTTTATACATCGAAGGAGATTCTATGAGAGTTTCTCCTCCAGATCTAATATTCGCGTCTACAATCGATCCAATCACGATGTGATGATCGCCAGCGTCCTTTTCCCACACGACTCGACAGTCGAAATACGCTACACAGTTCCTGAGTATCGGCGAGTTAGTTATTCCGGACTCATATTCAATGTTCTCAAACTTGTTGACTGCCTTCCCAGATCTTTTGCCAAATGAGTCTACGAGGGTGACCTGATCAGACCCAAGGATGTTCACAGCGAAAGCGCCACTCGATTTTACAAGTTCATATGTATAGTGACGCGGGTTTATGGCAGCCATGATAAGAGGCGGCGAAAAGGAGACTTGCGTCACCCACGTACCGATAAAACCGCTCAACTTGCCCTTATGATAAGCTGTGATGATGGTCACGGGGTTTACGAGATTCCAAAGCACCATCTGAATTTTATTCATACAGTTTACTCCTTATGATAATGCCCATCGTGATAATTTGAATCTTACTCTTTGTGATGAACTCCTTTTCTCTCAAAGACTCCTTCGAGAGCACGTGAAAGTTGTTTTAAATCTGCCGATGTCTTTGGACATTTCTGCAAATTTCACTGCGCTTATAATATAATTAAGGCGATGCATTAAGGACTATCTCAAACATTATTTCGTGGCCTGAAATCAGTGGCAATGGATGTCGTTTCGCGCTTACTCATTAGAATCAGCTATCGCTCTTTTAAAAAACCATTGCTATTTAAGACGACATCGTTTGACAAGTTCACTTAGATTGCCTTTGCTACAAAATTATTATTTGGAAGCTCGGACGTAAAGCGGATACTCAGTAGTATCGGATAGCACCATTAAGTGTGAGCACTTTGGCTTACAGATCTTCATAAGCTACACTCCATTAATTAATTGTTTTAAAAGCTTCTTAAAGCCGAACATGAGATGCTCACCGCATTTACCCTGGTACTCCGGTACGTGCCGCATTTATCTTTTGAACGATGCTTGGCGTCAGGGGGTCAAGTGCCTGTTTCGCGCCTGTTTCGCGTGTCATAAGACTCGGAGACGTGGTGAGCCTTTACTCGATCCCCCGCCAACTGGTCCACTATCTCATCCACGGTCAAAGCAGCTTGTTTACCAGTCTTGAGATCTCTCAACGTCAGTTTTCCCAATGTGATTTCGTCTTGTCCTACGATGATTGCATAATCAAAGCCCTGAGCATTAGCATATGACAGTTGGGCAGCCATCTTTCGTCTCATAAGATCTATGTCAGCAGAGATGCAGGATCGAATCTTGTTGACGACCTTTAATGCCTCCCGGCGTGTATCCTCCGTTGGAATCACCATCACTCGAACAGGCTCTGTAATCTCTACGTCAACTGCGGCCATCACCCTATCAAATCCAATCCCGAAACCCGTTGCAGGCACATCTTCACCGCCAAAAAGATGCGTCAGCCGGTACGAACCACCTCCTAAGACCTGGTTCTGTGCCCCAAGACATTCTACATAGGCCTCGAACACAATGCCGGTGTAATACTCAAGCCCGCGTGCAATACCGAAGTCTACAGTATAAGTTATCCCAAGACTATCAAGAAGCTCAAGCACTGCTAACAGATGGCTAATGTCCGTTATGGTCTGGGCTTCACTGAGAGGATCTGCTCCCTGAAGAATTCTGATCGCCACATTGCCGTTGGGTAGATCCTTTAACCCCTTAAAGTCACCCTTATCTATCAAACGCATGGCAAGAGCACAAGTTTCATCGTCGAATTCACAAAAGATACCGCGCAGCACCTCAAGGTACCCAATGTGTATATTAGCCTCAAGTCCAACGCAGTTGAGCATCGCTTGTGAAAGTGCAATTACTTCTACATCAGCCTCAGGCTGCGCGCTGCCCATGAGCTCAACACCAAACTGCCAAAACTGTCGATATCTGCCTGACTGCGGCCGTTCATACCTGAAACAGTCGCCGAAGTAGTAGAATTTAAGTGGTTTTGGATAGGATTGGAGCTCATTGACGTACATACGGGCAACCGGGGCCGTGAGCTCTGGACGCAATGCCAGCGAGCGCCCCCCTTTATCTTTGAAGCTGTAGATTTCCTCGACTACTGCTTCACCTGACTTGACGGTGAACAACTCGAGAAGCTCGAATGCAGGCGTTTCAATTTCTCTATATCCCCAAAGTTCCGCGATCTTCCTAAGCTGCGACTCAACAAAGCGGCGCTTTCTCATCTCCTCAGGCTTGAAGTCTCGTGTTCCACGCGGCCTTATTATGCGTTTGACTTTTTTTGCTGTCATGCCAATAGTAACGATTGGTTTATTCAGTTCACCTTTTGACCATTACAAAACATTAATCCGTCCAACGTGAGATTTTTATTATCAATTATTTTTTCTCGCTTTGTTGGTCTAATGAAGTTAACGGCACTTAAAAATTTGCAGACGACGGTGCCCCGTTTGTGTTGATTTGATTGCTTTCTGGTGCATAATATTTTGTAGTTTGGTTCACAATAACATTACTATCTTATTCCTATATGAATGACTTTATCGCTTCCTCACTCGTGTGGGCAACTATGAGACTAATGTTTACTTCGCTATATCGACTTGTGCCTTCACGATGCAATCATACTTACGTGGTAGTGGAAGACACCACAAATTGTCCAAGAGGAACTATCAAATACCAGGTACGAGTGTATCTTAAAAAATCGTTGACGTTGCCAACTCGGTTAGGCATTATGTACCTACTAGAACTTCTAGCATTCTTAAAACGCTCACCTTTGTAGTCAATCAATGTTGTAGTAAATTACATCTGCTATAACAATTTTGCAGAGGAAATTGCGTATCTACGTCTCCCTTATTGTCAATTAAGGTTGGTCAAACAGAGGAGACTCTATGACACCACATCGTTGATAAACACAAAGACTCGATGGAGAGCTAAACCTGTAACCAAGAGAGAGCTATTTCAAACCGATCTGCTCTGATGGAGGCTCTTGAAATGCCAAAAATGCACACATTGTTGTTGCATAACGAGCTCGTTTGCCTTTGAGCAGTCCAATGGCAGGCCACCATCTGCGAGGGCAGTTCCCTCGTCATAAAAAATAGCGTCTGCAGATCTTCTTACATCAATCAGTAATTTCAGAGGAAACACTTTACACATCCTGCACCTTGCCCCAATCCTTCATCAAGGCGCACATTAATCTCGATGAAGTTTCTCGTATCCAAGTGCTCGCATATTTTATCTGTTAAGTAACTACAAAGATCCTCAGCACTTACTGATTTTACAGGAAGCAGGACCACGTCTTCTCGGGGAAACACGTACCGCTTAGGGCCCTTTCCGACAATCACTTCAAGCCCGTCCGAATCCAACGGATCTAGTCTTACGTCAACGTCATCATCATCAGTTGCTATCAAAACAGCATGATCAAGTTTACCACATACATCAGAAATAACTTTTTTCAGATCCTCAAAATCAACTATGAAATCTCCGTTTTTTGTGCCGATAATCTTAACACTAACAGCATACGTGTGTCCATGCAGTTTCCCACATGTAGGATGGTTAGGTATAAAATGGCAAGCAGAAAACCTCAGCTTCGCCTTCCATCCATCTAGTTCTACCCAAATGTTGGTCATATGTTTGAATATAGTCTTGATTTTGCTTGAACTTTCTCAAGATGTACTATTTATATCATTAATAATTATCCAACCTCTTCTGAAGAGTATTTATCGAATAATAATGGTATAAGAAAAACGGCAGTAGAATGTCAAATAAGTACAAAAAAGATCGTTACTACAAAAAAGCCAAAAAAGAGGGATACAGATCACGAGCGTCATACAAGCTCCTACAAATACAACGGCGATTTGAAGTTATACACAAGAATGATGTTGTTGTTGACCTCGGCGCTGCTCCTGGCGGCTGGTTACAGGTCATCAAAGACTTAAATGCAACTGCTATCGGCGTTGACCTACAACGGATAGAGCCGATAGAAGGGGTAACAACTGTAAGAGGAAATATAACGGACTCAGAGACAGTAGAGAAGATACAAAATGTTGCACGAAAAGTCGATGTCGTAATTTCGGACGCAGCTCCAAATCTAAGCGGAATATGGAGCGTGGATCACGCTCGTTCAATAGAGCTTTCTATTTCAGCCTTGAATATAGCAAAAGAGATTTTGAAACCTGGTGGGGGCTTTATCGTAAAAGTCTTTCAAGGAGATATGTTCGATGAGTTTTTTAAAATGGTACGAGAGAACTTTAGTTTTGTAAAGGCGTTTAATCCAGAAGCTTCGAGAAAGCAGAGCGCTGAGATATACATTATCGGGAAGAAATTCTTAAAAGTACCCGTTAATTTGAATGCCGTCTATGAGGTGAAAATCGAGTCAATGGGCGAGGCAGGCGACGGCATAGCCAAAATAAACGACTTCATCGTTATCGTGCCGGATGCAAAAAAAGATGAAGTCGTCAGGGTTAAAGTAACGGACATAAAGTCCACGTTTGCCTTTGGAAATAGATTATCGTAAGCTCTCCGTTCCACACAGCTCAAATGATGCACAGCGAACCGCAACAGTTTGCCTTAATCAGCAAGACGAACTGTTTGACAAACCATCTAACATTTAGTTTCATTCTCAATACAAACCGAGTCACAAGCCGTAGTTGACTGTTCGATTTCGTCCGGTTCAACTTTTTAATTGCAAATCAAGTTACACGTTTTGCTCTAACATTTCCACTTACTTTCGCTATAAATCAAGTATCGAGATGGCTGCAGACTTCAGTGAAGTTCGTGCCTTGATAGCAGACGGTTAGTTAAGTACGGTCATTTTGACGTCCTATTGGAATTACATAAAGGGCATGTTATCACTAAGAATGCCAATAACGTTGTGAACTTTTAAATCATTGAATGCCCCTTTTGGCACAGCTCCCGTTTAATGATGTTCACTGTAGTAAGACGTGCTGCGCTACGTGACTCGTTTTTTGGCGAGACATCTTTCGACGCTAACGCTATAGTTTCCAAGTGTTCTCTCATACACTCAGGCAATTACAGGGTGAAGAGGCTCCTGCTGATAGAATTTCGACCTAACGCTACCATCAAAGGGTTATGCCACCCCTTCCAATCCCTAAGCTTCTCGAGGGCGTGATTTATAAGAAATAATGCACATACTCAACGCTGTAGTATAGAGCTCGACACGATTTAGTGGCTCTCTGACTATGCAGTTATTAACCCTTGTAGGTTCGCTATCCTTTAGGCTTATACTATCTGTGAAATTGTTTTTGACGCATCAAGTCCTGTATATATTCATGGCATGGATTGCCTTTCTAGTGTAGAGAGTCCTCTAACGCTATGCTGCTTTTTAACTTTGATTTTACAGTATATGCCTTAAAACATCTGTCTGACTTACAATGAAGCGATCGTAGCAAAATGCCGTTACTCACTAACACAATGTTAGAACGATCGTAACAACCGCCGATACCCATCGCGTTTAGATGCCACAATAACGTGAGGCATTAGGGATTCGAAGTACGACACAAATTTCCGTCAAAATGGCGACAATAGCTTATCCTGTAAAAACCTATATAATCATAAACTGAGTAGTTCGTATCTGAAGGAGTGGACATGGCGAAAAAATCTATGACAGGTTCTATGTCAAGACTCTTAGTTGTATATCTCATTATGACGCTGGCGTATGCATATTTGAGAATACCCATCGGTCAGGGAATGAACTACGTTCTTGGACCTGTACTGAACAGCTGGCATATCCCGCTATTTATAGTCATACTAATAATGTCAGTCATAACAGGGGCATATTCATCGCTTATTCTCAACCGGTACGTAGATCAGAGTGTGGTTAAAGAATCGCAGTCAAAGATGAGAGAATTTCAAAAGAGGTTTAGGGAGGCACAACTTGCAGGTGATAAAGCTAAGCTCAAAAAGCTGGAAAAAGAGCGGGCAGAAGTAATGGAGCTTAGCATGGACATTCAAATGCAGTCAATGAAACCGATGCCGTATATTCTCGTACTCTCGCTTCCCGTGTTCGGGTGGCTGAATTACGTCGTGTACGATGCGCAGCTTCCCGTCGAGTCACTTGCGATCACAATGCCATACTTGGGAACGCTCAGTTACACGCACGCAATAACGATATTACCCGTGTGGATTGTGTGGTACCTACTCTGTTCCCTTGTGTTTACACAAGTGATAAGAAAGACAATAGGTATGTGAGTTGTCACCTAAGTGCACGAACTACTGCGTGATGTTACCACATCGCTGTGCCTTTAGCTCTCGAACTATGACTTATCTTTGAATGCTTACCTCGAAGTAACAAAAAGATAGGATCATTGATCAGTGGAGAAGGCAGATCGGATTATCTTATCTCTATTGTTACTGGACTGCAATTCTGTGTGGATGAGGAAACTTTTTAACTAGCGCTCGTGTTAAGTCTGGTGAGATTAAAATAACGGAGCAAGCACTAATAGTACAAAATCGTTGGCAAACACTTCGTTGAAGCCTCGCAAGATGGACCTTTTAGCATACAGTCATCAGCAATAATAAACGTACTCATTTGACAGCACAGCGCACTTCACACTATAAGTCGTTTTCAAGAGCTAATTCATCACTTTTTACTAAATGTTCAACGGGGTTTCACGTAGTACTTCCCTCAAAACGTATATATTAGCATCTGTTTTAATCGACGTACCAGAAAAGTGGGTCCTAGACGCTTGATATCCATTACGTCTCAGTTCGTTCAATACATTATCGATCGGCATGGGGGCGAGTTTGAGGTCTTTTGTTATTTTATGATAGTCGTAGAAGGATACTTCGTCGAGTTCGTCTCTACATAGTGTAATGAGTTTTTCAGAGTGGCCTTTCGTCTGGAAATTTCCCTCTTTAAGCTTAGTAAGAACAGCTTGACAAAAAGCTCCATCATGCAGCTTACCAAGCCATAGAGGTCCGGTTAGTTTGATGTTAGACCCACACAGGATACACTCATTTTTCACAGAAGGCGCAAGTCCCTTTTCGTGATATCTATGCCTACAGTTTGGACAGAAAGCAATAAAGCCGAGTTCATTGATGCACTCATTGGCAAATTTAGCGCTTCTTCCGATTTTAAGGTAAAGCCGATAGTAATGGGCAGTCGCGTGCGAGAGCAAGGGAATCGCATATTTATCGTATTTTCCAAGAGCTCTAACTACGGCACCAATTAGAATTCTGATACCATTTTCAGCGTGATACTCAGTGTTTGCGGGTACCGCCGCATATCTCCGGACCCCAGCACTAAAATGCGCTCCACTTAGAGGTGCGGTATCAGTAGCAGTAATGCAGAGCATCTTACAGACAGACCTACACGCTGCATCTATAAACGGCGCTGGGGTTCCAAATGGATCGACATCGATAATGCTAAATCTTCTCTGTGACATCACGACATTCGCGTCTTCATTTGTGACTTCGGCCCTCACGTTCAAATGGCGCACATTTCGCTCAATTAATTTGCAAGCAAGTGGATGAAAGTCGTTTAAAGTTACAGAAAGATGTGCCTCGTTTGCGACCCTTATCCCTCGTATCCCAGAGGCTGCCATCGCATCAAGATATGTATAGTCTCTCGCTTCACTTAAGTCACCAGTAAATGCCATCATGCAGGCAACGTTGATATCTCTGCTGAGCTCCATCCTCGGGTTATAGAATACTAATGCTGATGATGGGGGAAAGGAGGTCGTTGGATCGTGAACTGGGACAAACACGTCAGTCAAGCCCTCTCTAATTAACTGGATCTTCACGATTTATCATCTGCATTTGGGATTAAAAAGTTCATCTTCACATATTGTGCCTGAACCTACATTCCAATTCACTCAAAGAAACTCATATGTAAACCCTAAGTTTGGCGAGCCAGTAGCAAGTAATGCAATTTAAAAATCAGGGAATTCGCGCCCTCTGAAACTTCCAATGTTCACGTAAAACGGCAGTTGCATCGATGCCCACTTTCGTTGTGGTCCCGTCAGTGTCAGCCCTTGGATCGAGTGAAGATCCCCTGACGTGTGGTATCATCAAGATATCTTTGTCACCCTTAACTCGCGTAGCTATGGCGAATTCTACATCTGCAGGATTGTAGATATCAATGTCGTCATCCACTACGACTACGTGTTTTAAGCTTGTATGTGCTGCAAATGCGGCCATAATTACATTCTTGGCATCCCCTTCTGTCTGTTTCTGTATCTTTATCACAGCGTGGAGATAATGACAACCACCACTGGTGAGTACTACATTTTTAACTTTTGTGACCTCTTGGCATGCTTTGTAAATTCTGGGCTCATAGGGAATGCCCATTAGAAGCGAGTGCTCTGGGCTTGCTGGAATTATACTATGATATATTGGGTCTTTCACTGACACCATCCTCGTGAGCTCAAGGACGGGTTCGCTCCTCACAAGGTCGTATGTCCCAGTAATGTCGACGAAAGGCCCTTCTTCTGCAGTTCTAGTCGGACTGATTCGTCCTTCTAACACCAACTCTGCTGGCGGAACTAGCACACCGTTTTCACATCGTATTAATTGTTGGGTTGCTCCCTTTAGTGCGGCTGCATAGTTGAACTCTCGCCCGCACGGAACTCGCGTAGTTGAGGCAAATAGAGTCGCAGGATCGACTCCTATCGCAACAGCAACATCAAGCGGTTCCATCCTTTTCACTTTCGATTTGTACATCATATAAGTGTGGCGAGGCGGAACGAGCCTTACTGCGAGCGAGGTTTTATCAATGACCATCATCCTGTGAATTGCCGCATTATACGTGTTGCCGTATTTCGCCACTACCATACCTGCGGTAATGTAGCTTCCGCCGTCTCTTTCGAAGAACTTCATTATCGGCAATTTACTCAAGTCAGGGGTCGTATCTACATCCCAACTGTACTCTATTGTTTCGGTCTTTCCGTCCGGTTCAACACCCATCAGCTTCTTGATCATATCTGCTTGGTCTATTCCCAGCGCTCTGGCGAGAATTTGTCTCGAGCTAACAAGATTAACTATGGCCTTGAAGCCATTGATCTGTTCAAAAAGAGTCGGACCTTTGCCCTTTGCGATTCGAGCAGCTTCGAAAATTGGGGAGACAGGTTCTTTTACTATTTCTAACATCGCTTCTTCTTTAAGCCGTTCAATGAATTCTCTCACTCAATCACCCCACCTGCTTGAAATTGAGTGTTTAATTTCAAGTTTATCAAGTATCCTTGCGACAATTACATCGATGAGCGCATCGATCGTCGTAGGGCGCGTATAAAATGCAGGGCAGGCGGGCAATATTATAGCGCCAGATTGAGAGGCTTTCATCATGTTGCTAAGATGAATGGACGTTAGGGGCGTCTCTCTCGGGACGAGAATGAGCCTCCTACCCTCTTTCAAACAGACTTCTGCCGCGCGAGTGACTAGATTTCCCGAAATCCCATTTGCAATACTGCCGAGTGTTTTCATACTACACGGAACTACTACCATACCATCAGTCACGTAAGAACCACTGGCAATCGGTGCGGTAAAGTCCATCTCATTGTAACTTCTTGTTCCCAAAGAAGTCACTAAATCAGAGGAGGAATTGGTCTCTATGTCTATTAGTTCCCGTGCAGCGGTCGTTACAATAAGGTGCGTTTCAACGTTGAGATTTTTAAGCACTTGAAGCAATCTAATGCCGTATTGAACTCCGCTTGCTCCTGTTATTGCGAGTGTGACTTCCATCGTAGCTCCTCTATAAGTTCGTCAACGAGCGTGAATGAAGCGCTTACAATTTCATTTACCTCAGCCGTCGTGACATTCTCAACGTGAACCCCGACGACAACCGCGCAATTGCATTTTAGCTCTTGTGAAACTCTGTTAGCTGCCTCTTTAGCTATTATGTCGTCACGATGATTCGGCATCGTTAAAACAGAAGAAAATGATCGTATCTGAAATCCACCTGCGGCTACAGCTCCTATGTGGTTGTCTCCGCCCGTAAGTGTTACAAGATAATCCTTCCCAATAGGGCAGGCTGTAGCCATTAACTCGACAACGCTCGTGTTTTTCTTTAACGATATTTGGCTATTTGACATCAAGCACCTCTCTCGCTGCTTTTCCAACTTCTTGCCTGTGCTTCCCTAACGTATAAACACCGAGTTTTAATTGATCAAATTGAGCATCATAAAGAATTCCCACAAGCCGTGAAACTTCTTCAAGGCTCTTTATACTTCCGTTTGTTAATACTTTTGCCTTTCTTTCAGCCATTTCCGGCCTGGACGGGATATCAAGAAGGACATAACCCCCGTCTAATCCCGCCTTGCGCGCGATCTCGCGCTCCAACTGCTCTTGTTGTGAGCGTAGTTCTGCCATTCTTTCAATACTTAGACTTTTGGCGCTTGCGTACAGCGCTCGCTTAAAGAGGCGTCGATTAAGAAGGCTCGAAGCTATTTCTCGCGTATACCCACCCTCTTGCACCATCGCTGATAGGAGTTCATAATCACCGAAGTTCCATAGTTCTACTCCTCTGTTTGTCATAGGCATTATGGCACTTCGTAACATTGTCTCCGCGATCCTGCTTACGTGATGAAAGTAAACGGTTGGAAACATTAAAAATCTAGAAACAAGAAGTGACTCCACTGCCTGAATTCCGCCTTCCCGAATTACGAGTTGACCATTTATGAAGTCCATTTCGTCAATGAGCCTCATATAATCAACTGTGCCATAAGCAACGCCCGTGTAATACTCGTCTCTGACGATGTAGTCCATCCTATCTATATCAACATCGCTCGAGATGATTTGGCTAAGCGGCGACTCGCCCCGTATTAACGTTTCAATAAGCACTTTGTCGAGGCCAAACTGGTCTACCACCTCAACCAATTCACCACCGATCTGAAAATATTCGTGCCCTTTGCCATATTTTTCAACGAGGACGGATTCGATCGTGTGGGAGAGAGGCATATGACCAACATCATGAATCAGTGCAGCTGCTCTTATTTCGTCTTTGATATCCTGTAAGCCGTCTATGTTCAATTTGTTGAGGAGGAGCTCTGCGAGGTGCAATACGCCAAGGGAGTGTTCAAATCGTGTATGATTTGCTCCCGGATACACAAGATTGGCAAAACCGAGTTGTTTTACCCTTCTTAAACGCTGCATTTCGTGCGTGTCTATAAGTGAAATCGCGAGGTCGTCAAGCCTGATAAAACCATGAACTGTATCCTTTATTACGCTCATCAATCATCGAG
>CAZKZX010000009.1:0-11427 GCA_964557335.1 uncultured Methanomicrobia archaeon
GAGGGCTTCGATGAGGGGGTCGACGGCGCGGGGGTCGCCGATTTCGCCGAGGGCTCTTACTGAGTACAGTCGAACGTCAGGATCTCGATCGTTGAGAACTTGCATGAGGGGGTCGACGGCTTTTGTGATTCCTAACGCGCCGAGGGCTTCTGCTGCTGCCCATCGAACGGATGAGTTGTTGTCGTTGAGGGCTTCGATGAGGGGGTCGACGGCTCTTAGACTTTTTATCTTGCCGAGAGCTCTCGCAGCATTTGTTTTGACTTGTGGGCTTCCATCTCGCAAAGCTTGAATGAGGGGTATTATAGCTGGTTCTCCTATATTGCCGAGGGCTTCTGTTGCTTCGTGTTGGACACTTGAATTTTCATCTCGCAAAGCATAAATGAGGGGTATTACCGCTGGTTCTCCTATGTTGCCGAGGGCTTCTGCTGCTTCACGATGGATACGCCAATCCTTATGTCTCAGAACCTTGATTAGTCCTTTAACATCTCTTCTTTTTTCCATGTTTTCCACATTTAGGGCAGATTTGTCAAATATTGCCATATTATTCCCTCTCGTGGTGATAGACTACATTATCTAAAACTCTAATTGCACATGTTTAAGCACGATCTACTGTTTATTTTCATCTTGTTTTAACACTTATAAACTCTACTTTTATTTTCATTGTTCAATCAACTCAAGCGAGCTTTTCTGTTTTGATTACTATGCACGAGCAATAAACGTAACAATATATTGCGTTATCCTAAATGCTCTTTAATGTATCTCAGACAAGGTAGTGCCAGCACAGTAGAGATGAGACGATATACATTAATTTTAGCTCGTAACCACTACCGTAGGAAGTTTAAAAATCATCGTTTACAGAGAGAGAGAAATAAAACTTGACATTAACTTAAAATCGTTTTCATACAATGCACATTTTCATGTAATACATTACGAGTTCCAAAGATAGTAACAAACTATTAAAGAGGGAACAGTGTCGTGAAAGATTCTGACATTTATAACCTCAGAAAAGAGAGAATCTGTGGAAAGACGATTATAAGAGGGTGCTGGGAGTCAGCAGAGAGACCATTATCCCGGTCAGGGAGGTAGGTGAAGGAGTTAAGTGCTTTAATGTGACCACTCATAAATAGTAGGCCCATATCGGGACGGGAGTCGTATGAGAGCGGGTCGCATTCCGAACATAGAACGCGGTTTGAGTATCGTCAAAAATCGCTTTAATTTACCCAGTTGCTCTCTATTGCCCACTTCTAAAATTCTGGTTTTGCCAAAACACAGACCGCGGCCTGTAGCACGCGTTTCTTGTTGCTCGGGCATCGCTCGATCGCTACGATGCACGTGTATTCGAAATTAAACGACGTGATTTGCGTAATGTGCGACATGTTGCATATAGAAACTATAACTTAACATCTCTCTAACGCTGAAGTAACTGTCTTACTATCTTGTTTACCTCGGCGTTGTTAGATGGTACGTAGGTGGCACGGAGTATGTGGGTCATAGTACTTGCTATGCATTCGGCACACACTTTGCCGTCTGGTCCCTTTAGCTCTTTTGTACAGTTCGGGTTAAGTCCATAATAGCACGCTTTGACTGCCACCATCTTCTTTCACCTCTTTTATTCCTAACTATTGAAGGAAGAGGACAAATATATCCACTTGTTGTCGGAAGGAATGCGTTATCCGTATCCTCCTCACGCGTAACGTGATATTATTGAAGTGCGCTCCAGCGTTGCTCGTTGCCGTTGGGGCGGATTACCTGGTTAACAGCACTTGTTAAGCGCTCAGCATTAACAGCGTGTGTTAAGCGTTCGGCACATCTTCTGCAATCTGGGTTCAGTAGCGCATTCACGCACCCAAAGTGGAGCCCATAATAACAGGCAGTGTTTTTTATTGCCATAGTTCGTTCTCCTCCTCTGATGAACACATCACACGACAGCGTTATAAGCTTGCGTGACACGGGTTTCGCGTCTGAAACTGTGACAACAAAATGTTGTTACACATGAGTGTTATTGTCACATACATACAATGTGAAGAATAGAACGTGGGCTGACTATAGCGGTGCAGACGATGGCGTGCTAAGATTAGGCAGCTCGTCTCAATCTTTACGAAACTGCTACGTGAATCGGTTCTCTAGACGGTCGCTATCTACTACATTTACGGATCTGGTTGCGGCGTTTGGCTTAATTATATGTATGTCATGTGGAGTAATTACGTTAACATCATCCGGGTGATAGCTTGATCGCGCCACAATGTTATTAACAAACGGAAGAGTTTTCAAGGATATCGACACAATATATAAGTTTAATGATAGTATGTGCAGCCAAATATAAGTTGAAGAAATGAGCTTCTAAGTTACCACGCATATTTGGTGATTTTAATTTGCATATATCCATTATGGGGTTAATCTAGGAGGTGAACGGTCAAGAACGACAGAAGAGGACAGCATTACGGTTCAATGTGACCTGAAGACTAGGCGCGTGTATCCGACACAAATTTCAAAGTAGGAACTGTGAAAGCTCCTGAGCACACACGTAGGTGAAAATGTAAAGGTAGGAATTATCAACAACCTCTCGTTACTGCTTGGTAACAGTTGCCATTTTAGTAGCATCGAAATGCTACTAATTACAGCTGAACGCTGCTGCTACATCGTAATAGCAGCATCCTCGAAAAAAAGAAAAAAAGCAAATGGCAAACTTAATTTGTAACGAAAATGATACAAATGTTGTTAAAGCGTTTTATCTAAAAAAAACGGAGGTAATTATTTAAAAAGAACTATTGGAATGTCGGAGGAAGCGCTATGACGTTCATACTTTAACTGTGACTATCAATAATCATCAAAATTATTCTTCTTTCAACATAGGGCGACAACGCCTTTCCACTAATTGTTAAATCAGGAAATTAATACAACCTCACAGAGCTTATGTTCACACTGCTTTAGACAATAACATTTGCTTTGTCCGATATTGACGTGAATATTGATAAAAGAGCATGAAACGATCAAATTTCCTGGACGTGAAACGATGGATATCAACCTGATAGCGCAAATTATTGCCGCGGGAGCGCTTAGCATATCAGTGTTAGGAGCGATTCTCGCGAAAGATCTTTTGCGTGCGGCAATTTTTCTAGCAGTGGGAAGCGTGCTGATTGGAATAATTTTCTTCACATACGGAGCACCTTTTGCAGGTGCTGTCGAAATTAGTGTGGGCGCTGGATTGATAACGGCACTGTTTGTAACTGCAATTTCACTCACTGAGAAAGATGTGGAAAATGAGCAACCAGAACTATAAAGAAATAATAGGATTTAGCTTCGTTCTGCTGTTAGCAATTGTAATAGTGGGGGCCAATCTTGTCATATTACCAAAAGAAGTTAATCTTGGAGTAAGCTTCAGCACCGCGTTGTGGGAATATCGGGGGCTTGACGTTTTGGGACAGGCACTGATCCTCATCGCGGGTGCTTTTAGCGTCGTAGCGCTCTTGAGAGATGATCGATCTCATGACTGATATAGTGACAACGCATGTTACCCTTGCACTTGTCCTTTTCTTGTTAGGGCTTTACTGCGTTCTATCAAAACGAAATCTTATCAAAATAGTGATAGGAATTGAGGTTATGAATAAGGGCGTTGCCCTTAACTTCATTACCGCAGGGTATTACCAGAACAATTTGGGCGTTGCACAGGCGATAGTAGTAACCGTGATCCTTATAGATGCTGTGGTGGTGGCTGTGCTTCTTGCCCTCATTGTAAATGTTTTTAGGCACAACAGGCGCATTTTCGCAGAAGACGTGGCACGATTGAAGGGGTGACGTGATGTTCGACGGCGAAATTGGGATAGGAGTTATTCTTTGTCCCCTCGTGGGAGCATTGCTTGCTCCATTGGCATATGCAATTAGGAAAAAAGCGGTCGTTTGGTTCGCAGTATTTTTTGCTCTGATGACCTGCACCCTCTCTTTTCTGCTGCTCACAAACATTCAGAGCGGGGTTTTATTGACATACGACTGGATTCCCTCTATCGGGTTTTCTATTGCCCTCAACCTTGATGCCCTAGGGGTTTACGTAGCAGTGGTTGCAGGCAGCATAGGCTTCCTCGTGGTGCTTTACTCTGTGCGGTACATGGAACACGCTGAAACTGAAGGATACAGCCTTCTCAGATATTATGGTCTCACCCTTCTGTTTGTAGGTTCGATGATCGGTCTTGCGCTTTCAGACAGTATCATATTGGTGTACATATTCTGGGAACTTGTCGGATTTTGCTCTTATGCCCTCATTTCCTATTATTACAAGGACCCCAAGGCGCTTAGAGCCGGAACTAAGGCGTTTGTTGTAACGAGGATTGGAGATATAGGACTGTTCATTGCTATTGTTGCGCTCTGGGGAAGCACCCATAGTACAAGCCTCGCGGGAATTGTAAATCTGGCACCGTCGAATAATATGCTCTTAACGATTGCAGGGTTTGGGGTTCTTCTTGCGGCTATTGGTAAATCTGCACAGTTTCCGCTACACGTGTGGCTTCCGGATGCCATGGAAGCACCAACTACCATAAGTGCTTTAATACACGCGGCGACTATGGTAAATGCGGGAATCTACCTCGTTGCAAGGACTTATCCTATATTCTCAGTAATACCGTCGTGGCCAATGGTCGCAGTGATTATTGGAACGTTCACAGCGTTGTTCGCAGCAACTATGGCTTTGGCAGAGCCAGATTTGAAAAGGGTGCTTGCATTATCGACGATAAGTCAGCTCGGTTTCATGCTCTCAGCTGCCGGTGCGGGTGCTATCCTAGCTTTTGAGTTTCACCTTGTGAGCCACGCCATATTCAAGGGGTTGCTTTTCCTTTGTGCAGGCGCAGTAATTCACTCTGTTCATACCAGAAACATGTACGAAATGGGGGGGTTAGCGAAGCACATGAAGATCACAAACGCAACATTCATCGTAGGTACTCTCGCCCTTATAGGTATTCCCATATTGAACGGTTTCTGGAGTAAGGACCTAGTGCTTGATTCCCTAAACGGAGCAGGTTACGTGGGTGCGGCTGGAGTACTAATAATCACAACATTCTTAACTGCCGTATACTCTTGGCGGATGTATTATCTCGTGTTTCTCGGGAAGAAAAGAACTCCTATACAAGCACGTGACCCCCCTTACGTGATGCGCGCTCCCTTAATAATTTTAAGCATTGCAACGTTAGTATCGTGGATTTTTATTGGTAAATTCTCCGGCGGCCTCGTGTATAGCCTACCAAGTTCATATGGGGTTGCACTGTTGACTGCGAGGAGTATGATTGAGATAGTATTGTTGAAACCTTTAGTCATTATCTCTATAGTCAGCCTTTGTATAATTACGTGGCTTGCTTTTGGCTATAAAGATAGGATGATGCAGTTCTTGAAGGAAGACCGAGGATTAGCAAAAGCATTGAAACACGGTTACTGGTTTGATGACTTGTATCGTGTAGCGGCGCGGGGTCTTTTCTTTGTTGGAAGAAAAGTGAGCTACACACAGACAGGAGACGTGAACTACAACCTTGCTGGCATTGTGCTGGGGGGGATTGTAGTATTACTGATCCTCCTCTTGGGGAACACGGGATGGTAGTATGGCGCTCGTAGGAAGTATTGTCGTGTTGTATCCCATCCTGATACTTCTCTTAGGAGCTCTCCTCTCCTATGCGCTCGCACACGTTATGAAACGTTCCGCGAACTACGTGTCGGGCGCCGTCGCAGCCTTTGCATCTGTGTGTGCAATTTATGTACTGCTCTCATTGTTTCAACGAGTGACGAATGGTGAGATCCTAGCAGTAAGTTTGTTCTCCGGCGGAATACAGTTTGTTTTAAATCCGCTAGCATTATTTCTAAGTCTAGTCGGCATTTCTCTAACTTTTGTTGTATGTATTTACTCCATACGGTATATGGAGGACGCGACAGGTGTAGAGAAGTTTTATGCCCTTCTCTTGCTAATGGCTGTGGGAATCGTTGGTATCGGTCTTGCCCAAGATATTTTCAACATGTATGTGTTTTTTGAGCTGATGACAGTTGCCTCGTTTGCCCTTGTAGCCTTCGAAAAGCAGAGATGGGAACCGGTAGAAGCAGGAACAAAGTATGGTGTGATGAGTGCAGTTGGCTCAGTTATTGCACTTTTTGGCATATCTACGATATTTCTCTACGCTGGAACACTTCAGCTTGATAGGATAGGTACAGGGTTAAACGCCATAGCACCCGAAGCCATCACAACTACTGTCATCGTGGGTGGTAGCCTTATAATAGTAGGCTTTGGCGTAAAAACTGCCATGGTGCCGTTCCATACGTGGTTACCTGATGCCCACAGTGCGGCCCCGAGTGGCATAAGTGCTATGCTTTCAGGGATAGTAATACAGGCAGGGCTCGTTGCACTTATTAAGGCCATACAACCCCTTGCAGTATTAGAGGTCGCCTCTTTTGGCTTAACTCTCGCTCTTTTTGCATCCATTTCGATGTTTGTAGGAAATCTTATTGCGCTGAAACAACGTGATCTAAAAAGGATGCTGGCCTACAGCAGCATCGCACAGATGGGCTACATACTTCTTGGATTCGCGTTTGGAATCGGCATAGGCGGTAAAGGAGTTGCGCTGGGGTTCATAGGTGGCCTTTACCTGATCTTGGGACACGCGTTCATGAAAGGCGGCGCGTTTCTCTGTGCAGGAGCCATCATCTACGCAATCGGCACAAGGGACTTCGAGGAGATGAAGGGGATAGGAAGAATTCTCCCTTCAATAGGAGTGCCTTACGCCGTGCTTGCCTTAGCCCTCAGCGGATTGCCCCCGATGGTTGGCTTTGTGAGTGAACTTTTTATATGCACAGCAGGGGTAAATGTTACCGGTTGGGGCCTTGTATTTGTCGTTATACTTCTTATAAATGTAGTGATCTCTGTTGGTTATTATGTTCCGTCCATTAACACGATTGTATTCTCAAAGAAAATGGGCACAAAGGTGTATGACGTGAGATCAGTTCCACGGCTAATGGTGGGGACAATCGTGCTTATGGCAGCAATGACCCTCGTATTAGGTATCTATCCACAAATTGGAATGGCAATCGTTAAACCTGCTGCAGATTACCTGTTCCACCTTTTTGCTTGAACATAAGCGGACATTGACGATTAAACCAGCTTGGTCGTGAACCAGATAGTGATGTACTCGATGGCGTATCTCACGTCAACGTTGTTATTTATATTATCACATTCATATATTATATTGGTTAATATGTCTACTACAGACATAATTTTGAACCCGTTTGTGGTGTTTATTGCCTATCTGATATTAGGGCTTATCATCTACGCAACGGGAAGGCTGCTCGCACCAACGTTAAAAGACGTCGGTTGGAAATTAATGCCCTATGCATGCGGTGAGGTAATCCCGCTCAAAAAAGTTAGGCCAAACTATAATTTCTATCAGATTACGTACCTGTTTGTAATAGTCCACGTAGGGGCCTTGATGACGTGTACTGCTCTTGGTATAGCCGCATATGTCTTACCCATGTTTTACCTTCTGCTCGTGCTGTGTGGCATAGTTATACTTATTGCGAGGTGATACAACGGGTCTTGTTAGTTGGGCGCGGGGTAAATCACCGTGGGTATGCCATTTTAACACGGGGGGCTGTAACGCGTGTGATGTTGAAACGGTCGCCGCATTTACGCCGAGATTTGATGTTGAACGATTTGGCATTCTGTTGAAGGGGAGCCCACGGCACGCAGACGTGCTTGTATGCACCGGTCCTGTCACGAGGCAAACTGAGAAAAGGCTACAGAGAGTATACGAACAAATGGCTGAGCCAAAGTTTGTCATCGCCGTGGGTGTTTGTGCGTGTTCTGGAAGCGTGTATAAGGGATGTTACAATGTGCGGGGTGGAATCGACACCGTGATACCTGTAGATGTGTACGTTGGGGGCTGTCCCCCCAGACCAAGCGAAATAATTGATGCGGTAGTCAAGCTTGTGGAAAAAATCCGCGGCGGAACGGAAGTTACGAAAAAGGAACAACACAGAGGGGAAAAGGCTGAAACATGAAAAGTGCACAGATAAAGACGTTAATTGAAGAAAATTTGCCTGAAGTAACTGTTGAAGTTTCAAGGGAGCGCAGAATCATGGTCTATACGCCCTTTGGGAATTTGCTGGCAACCTTGCAGTTTTTACGCGACCAGGGCGTCACCCACGTGTCAACAATTACGGGAGTCGACAAGATACAGGATAACAGATTTGAACTTCTTTACCACCTTTACTGGGAACAGAATGAGATAACAGTCCGAGTTGAGGTGGATCGTGATGAGCCAATTGTGCCGACGGTGAGTGCGTTACTGCCCGGTGTCGTGGTATATGAAAGGGAACTCCAAGATATGTTTGGCATACGTGTCACGGATATTCCTGACAGACGAAGGCTGCTGTTATGTGATGAATGGCCTGAAGGAGAGTACCCACTCCGCAAGGATTACAACGTGAGAGAGAGCGTTACGGATATAAGGGGGATCTGATGGCGTTAGTAAAGATTCCAGTCGGTCCACAGCATCCAGCCTTCAAAGAGCCAATGAGGCTTGACCTAACAGTTGACGGAGAGCTTGTGGTTGATGCAGATGTGATCGTCTCTTATACTCATCGGGGGATAGAAAAGGCTGCGGAAATGAGGAACTACGTCAAGAACCTTTACCTCGTTGAGAGGGTGTGTGGAATTTGTTCGCACAGTCACACGACTTCCTTTTGTCAAGCCGTGGAAGAAATCCTTGACATCGAGGTACCTCCACGTGCCTTATATCTAAGAAGCTTGGTGGGAGAGCTTGAGAGGATACAGAGCCATCTGTTATGGGTGGGAGTTGCAGGACACGAACTTGGATGGGACACACTGCTTATGTATTCGTGGAGGGACAGGGAACGAGTCATGGATATGTTGGAGCTCATTTCTGGTAACAGAGTGAACTATGCGATGAACACCATTGGCGGAGTGAGAAGAGATGTTAAGGAAGAGCAGCTCCACGACTTGAAAAAAGGACTGAATTTTCTGAAAGAGAGAGCTAATTATTATATACACCTCTTTACTGAGGAGGAGTCATTTTTAAAGAGAACGAAAGGCGTTGGGTATCTCCCCACTGCTCTAGCTAAGCGCCTTTGTGCGGTAGGCCCGACTGTCCGAGCGTCAGATGTAAAGATGGACGTGAGGGCTGACGACCCGTACGCTGCCTATGCTGAGCTTGAGTTTGACGTGATAACCACCGACACTTGTGACGTGTGGGGGCGAACTAACGTAAAGATCATGGAGATTTTACAGAGTATACGGATATGTAACCAGATACTCGATGACCTTCCAGCAGGCGAGCTCAGGGTGAGGGCCCCGGTTAGGGTACCGGAAGGAGAAGCTGTGAGCAGATATGAGGCGCCTCGCGGTGAGTTGTTTTATTACGTAAAGAGCAACGGCACAGACAAACCTGAGAGGGTTAAAATACGAACCCCAACTCTCGCAAATTGGCTTGTCACGGTGGAAATGCTCAAGGGCGTGTACATAGCAGATGTGCCAATCGTGGTGGACGCCATCGATCCTTGCATAGCCTGTTCTGCACGGATGTTGTCCTGCAGTGCGAAAACAACGCCAATGACTTCTCTGGACTTAACCGCAGTGAGGCAGAGTAGGCGAAACGAACAGGTGACGCAATGATCGACGCCGTTCTTGCGGTGTTTTATCTGTGTGTGTTTCCGGGCTTTGTATTCTTAGGGGTGTATGCGCTGCTATGTGAGTGGATAGACAGAAAGGCATACGCACGGATGCAACATAGGATTGGCCCACCGTTATTCCAGCCCATTGCAGATTTGATTAAACTTTTAGCAAAGGAGGACGTAATACCAAAAAATGCGGAAAGGTCGCTATTTCAGTACGCTCCCCCCGTTGCTCTTGCGGCAGCCGCAGCACCTATTATCAACATTCCTATATGGGGAACACAGGCACTCTACGCCTTCCAAGGTGACCTCTTAGTGATTTTGTACATGCTGAGCGTTCCCACCCTTGCCCTTTTTATAATTGGATGGGCGTCAGGGGGTCTCTACCCCCTTGTTGGATCCATGCGCGCGGTCACGATGCTCTTTAGTTACGAGGTGCCAATGATATTAGCATGTCTCTCCGCGGGCATTCTTTCGGGGTCGTGGAGCACAAGTGATATTACCACTCACATGGCAGCGCACCCCCTTGAGATGCTGGTGCTCGTTCCGGGATTCATAGTTGCCTTATTTGCCCTTCAGGCAAAACTCGAGCGCACACCTTTTGACATACCGCACGCTGAGACAGAAATCGTAGGCGGAACCTTGACAGAGTGTTCAGGCAAGAAACTTGCAGTGATGCGCTTAACAGGAGATATTCTGATGCTGGTAGGGGCTACTCTGTTCGCGGCAATATTCCTTGGAGGCTTTGTCCTACACAATGGCTCTGTCATTCTAGCCGGTTATGATGTAACCCCTCTCCCGAACTTTGTTTTTTACCTGATAAAGACTCTGCTCATCGTATTCGTTCTTGCAACCATAAAAACGTTATTTGCTCGCTTGAGAATTGATCAGATGGTCAATTTTTCTTGGAAATACCTCGCTCTTGCTGGCGTGTTCCAGTTGTTTATAGCGCTTGGGTATGTCAGTGGTTTAAAGGGGGCGGCGTGATGGGACGAGCAGGCATACTGCTGCCAGTGCTCTGGAAACACCTCATAAAGAAGCCTTTCACCGTGTTATATCCGTCTGAAAAACTCACTTTGCCTGAAGGGTATAGGGGTATACTAATACACGATAAGGACGCGTGTATCGGGTGCGGGATATGTGCCAAATTCTGCTCTGCAGAGGCTATAGAGCTGGTTGATGACCCAGAACAAAAACCGCTAGGTAAAGGAAAGATACGAAAAAATATTCCTGTCTTTTCCCTTGAACGGTGCATGCGGTGTGGCCAGTGTGAGGAGTCATGCCCAAAGAACGCCATTAAATTGCAGAAAAAAGTTGGTCTTGTCGTATATCACAAAGAAGATATGAAGATCGAGTAATAATAGCGGTTCTTTTGAGTAGTTTAGTGCAGTCCTTACGTTATTTCACATTTAATTTGCGTAGCCGGTTAACAAAGTAAACATCAACGATCAAAGAAGACGTAGAGAGCTCGCATAGTAGAAAGCGATTAGTAAATAGAAGAGGCAATAGAGTACCTCAAACAAAGATATGGAATCTCGCAAGAAGAACAACAGTGCGATGAGTATATCTCCAGCAGTGAGCGAATTGGCTCTATAGACGGTGCACATCCACTACACGTAGAGACTGTATTGTGGTGCCGTAACTGTGGGAGTATAAGACGTGCAGAGGAGCTGTGTTGGTTTCTTAAACCGAAAAATATATCGTTATTCCTGCACATTATTAAGTAAAAAAAAAATTTACATTATTAATAATGATTATTAAATAAAAATCAACTGG
>CAZKZX010000009.1:11527-17025 GCA_964557335.1 uncultured Methanomicrobia archaeon
ACATAATATGAACAATGATGCCCAGCAGCTGATTGAAAAGCTCAAACACGGTGCGATAGACCGGTGTAGAGAACGAGCGTTAAGGGCAGCTGAAAAATCAACTACAACGATAAAAAAGGCTGAATATACATGCTCAACGAGGGGTATAGCGTCGCATTTGAGACGAGACCACGGGCTATAATAGGGAGACTACGATGGAAGCAGAACCGTCTGTGTTGCAGCAAATAAGAAGAAAAGAAGTGGAAATAAATGTGCGAGTGGACCAAGCTAGGAGAGATGCCGAACAAATTATTGCTGATGCTAAAAAAGAAGCCGCCACTATTCTGAGCAATGCAGAAACAGACGGAAGAAATGCAGCTGAAGAGGACTACAAAAGAAGATTAGCGAGCGTTCTTGACGAGGTTAACAATCTAAAAAAGCTCGGCAATGAGGAGGCAACCGCTGTAAAACTGAAAGGAGAACAAAATTTGTCGAAAGCAATCGACAAAATTATAAAATCAGTGACTTTGGAGTAGATCGTTATGCTGCAAAAAATGACCAAAATTCAAGTCATTGGACCAAAACACGATTTACATAGCGTAGTTGATGTTTTATACAATCTGGGAACGGTTCACTTAGAAGACGTGTCGAAGACTATCGCTCCGGGAGATACAGCGTTACGGCGCATACAAGCGGATCAAAAAAGCGACATGGCGAGCGAGTTAATTAAAATAAGCGGCATGTTTCACTTGCTACCCACAAGAGAAGTGAACAAAGAGCAGAGGACTCTTCTTTATGAAGAGCTCCGATTGAAAAATGACGAGGAACTAGTAGACAAAGCAAATTATGTTATACTCGAGCTTGAAGCAACAACGAGAGAGCTTGCAACACGAAAAAGCGATATTGAATTTTCCCTTACCAATTTAACTCATTATGAACAAGTCATTGAAAAACTGCAACCTTTGGAAGCGCAACTCCCAATTTTAGAGGGTTTTGAGGTCACGGTAATTCTCATACAAAAACAGTTTAAGGATGTCTTGGACATTATCCACGCAGCACTAGTCGAGATTACACGAAATCAATTTGAGCTCATGTCCGCGGACGTGGACGAGGCGACGACTGCTGCGGTAACAGTGTTTAATAAAAGATACTCCGATCAGGTGCATTCATTTATTTGGTCTCAAAATGTAAATGAAGTTCGCCTGCCGTCTGAATATTTAGATAAGCCGTTTAAAGAGGTGCTGACGTTAATAGAAGAGAAAAGAGAGCAATTAACGGTCGAAATAGATACTATCAATGAGAAGTTAACGGAACTGTCGAGGCATTGGTATCCAGAGCTTGCGGTGCTCAAAGAAGTTCTTGAAGACAGAAATGACGAGCTCAGTGTTTTCTCTAAATTTGGTCAGACCGATTATACCTTTGTAATAATAGGGTGGGTGCCAAAAAAGCAACTTAAAAAGACAAAAGATGCGCTGAAAGAGACATTCGGAGGAAAAGTCATTGTAAACGATCTCGCGATAACTCCAGAGGAGCTCGATAATGCACCAACGTTTTACGATAATCCGCGAATTGTAAAGCCCTTTGAAGCTCTAAGTTCATTGTTAAGTCCACCACAATACCGAGAGGTTGATCCAACTCCATTGCTTGCACTGTTTTTTCCATTTTTCTTTGGTCTTATGGTAGGCGACATTGGATACGGTATATGCATACTCGGTTTTGCGCTGGTAATGAAACAGTTTTTCTGGCAACATCATCCCATGCTTAAGCAACTCATGAACATACTGATCATCTGCTCAATTCCCACTATGTTATTTGGCTATCTATATGGAGAATTTTTTGGAAATCTGGGGCAAATGATGGGGTGGATATACCCCCAAACGTTGTTTGGAATTTATTTGGACAGGATTGAAATTATAGTACCGTTGCTCTTATTCACCATTGCCATTGGGGTATTTCACGTATTTTTTGGCCTTGCCCTAGGCACAGTAAATGCCGTAACGAGGAGGAATAAAAAACACGCGTGTGAAAAAGTTGGTATGTTACTTGCCTTAACCAGCATAATCTTAATTATCTTAGCTGTTGTCGAAATGATACCCTCTGTGCTTATAACGCCCGGCGTAGTTCTGCTTATAATAGGAGTTCCCCTAATTATGTATGGCGGCGGGATAGCCGGTGCGATCGAAATTATGAGTGCGATCGGGAATATTCTATCGTATGCAAGGCTAATGGCAATAGGTATGGCTTCAGTAGTCTTAGCGCTCGTAGCCAACCAATTAGGGAGCTCGATGGGAGTAGTATTAGTGGGATTTTTGATCGCAGCTCTACTTCATATGTTAAATGTCGCGCTATGCGTGTTCAGTCCCTCAATACACTCGCTTAGGTTACACATCGTAGAATTTTACTCAAAGTTTTATGAGGGTGGAGGTATAAGTTACGCGCCTTTTAAACGTAGGACGTCAAAATGAAAGTTATAAACGTGACCTACACGCGACACAAAACATAGAAGTTAAAGGCGTTGAAGGGAAGCTAAAAAGAATTTCCAAAATAAGTGCTTTGTATAATTGTAAAAGAAATGTACGAACAAGCCCATAATGTAATTATCACACTACCCGAATGAATTAAACGTTGCTGTCATTAGCCAGCCGCGTGCTTGTCATTACTCTACGTAAAAAAGGAGCTGATAAAAACGAACAAAAAATATGGAGTTGTTAAGAAATGGTAGAACCGATGATACCAATCGGTGCCGCAATAGCTTTTGGCTTAGGTGCACTTGGAACTGGGATTGCACAGGCGAAAATAGGCTCAGCCGGAACAGGAGTGATTGCAGAAAAACCAGAGTTATTCGGCTTAGCGCTAGTCTTTTTAGCACTTCCTGAAACTTTAGTCATTTTAGGCTTCGTTATCTCAGCGATCATACTTTTCGTTCTAGTATAACCACACGATAATCTTAGAACTTTTGATGTTAAAGAGACGCTTAACAAATCTTGGCTCTACAAAGAAGTTTTTGGGCGATATCTAAGAATATATAAATGAGAGGGTTAATCCCGCTAATTAGACAATATTACTAAACAAAGGACAACCGAAAAAGTTGCTGATGCAAATGAAGTTCGGAACATTGATTATATCGATGGAGGAGAACGCTGAAGATAGAATTCACGAGATAATGAAAAAAGCACATGAAGATGCCGAAGAAATAATAAGAACTGCGGAAGCAAAGGCCGAGACGATTAAGACGTCGTACTTCGAGAACGCAGAAAAATCTGTTGAAAAAGAGAAAAACAAACTAATTTACGACGCTAAGGCCGAAACTAAAATGCACATTATAAAAGCAAAGGATGAGGTTATACAAAGAGCTTTTATCGAAGCCAAAAAAAGTCTAAACAATTTTAGAGAACACAGCAACTATAAAGAAAGTTTCAAAAAAATGATTCAAGAAGCGCTTCAAGAACTAGAAGGAGAGAAGGTGCGGCTGCACGTTGATAAACGGGATGAAAGCCTCTGCAAACAGATTTTAGCTGAAATGAACAAAAATTCCGAGGTCGAGGCTGATTTAACGTGTGCTGGAGGATTAAACGCGAGCACAAAGGATGAAAAAGTCATAGTATCCAACACGATCGAATCCAGGTCAGATACAGCTACAGAGCTCTTAAAATTTGAGATTTTTTCCACGCTCTACGGTGATTAAGGTGGAGTACGGTTATGCCAACGCGCGAATAAGAGCCATGAAAGGTCGCCTGCTTAGCAGGAGAGAATTAGAGGAATTAGCGGCGAAACTCGATGTTGATTCCATAATAAGTGAGTTAGAGAAGAGGCCATATAAAGCCGAAATAGAAGAGGCTAGTGTTATATACTCCGGAATAGCTTGCGTGGAAGAGGCATTGAGACGGAATTTAGCTAAAACCTTTAGGCTTATTTTCAGTTTTGTAAAGGGAGAAGACGCTGAAAAGTGGATTAGAATATTCCTGAATAAGTGGGATATCCAAAACATAAAGACGATCTTGCGGGGGAAAAATATCCACGCGATCTCACAGGAGATCTTAGAGAGCCTAGCACCGGCAGGGGCACTTGATGATGCGACGCTCATTGAGCTAGTGAAGCAACCCGATGTGAAGGCTGTAATTGACTTGCTTGCAACGTGGAGGATTGAATATTCAAAGCCGTTGACACAACATTTCAAGGAATATAGCGAGAGAAAAGATTTGGTTGTTTTAGAATACGCATTAGACAAATTTTACTATAAAAACGCTTTAGACATCGTGAACGGGGACTCTTATGACGAGGGGATCATCAGAAGATTGGTCACAACGGAAATAGACGTGACGAATGTAAAGAGCGTTTTACGGATAATACGAGACAGAACAGAACTTGAAGATGCCCAATATTATCTCATTGAAGGGGGAAAAGAGTTAGACATCGATAAGCTGGTTACATTAATCAAAACGCGGACGATCGAAGGAGTTACCAGGCAATTGGCTGGGACCTCCTATGATTTTCTAACTAAAGTTCCTGATGAGTACGTCAAAGCAGAAAAAATATCTGCCTTTGAGAAAGAGCTTGATAAATTTCTTTTACAAAAAGCACTGAGTATGTTCACTGGAGATCCGTTAAGTATGGCCTTGGTAATCGGATATTTATGGGCCAAGTCCAATGAAATCACAAATATTCGGATAATATCCAGAGGCAAAACAGAGGACATGTCAGAAGAGGCGTTGATGGGGGAATTAGTGCTTGTATAAGTTCGTCGTTGTCACCGATCCGGAGACTGCGTCGGGATTTCGGTTAGCAGGAGTGGACGTGCTCGAAGCTTCTAATGTAGAGGAGGCAAAGACGGTAATTCCCTCGTTGTTATTCAAGGACGATACCGGCATCGTGGCTGTTAATGAGGATTTTATGGCGTCACTGGATGAAAAGCTAATGGAGAGAATCGAAAAAACACATCGACCGATAATCATTCCTATACCGTCGAGAACAAGACAGATTGATCGCACAGATTATATTGAAAGACTGTTGCGCAGGGCGATTGGGTATAACATTGTGGTGAGGAGATAATATGTTAGAAGGATCGATCTCACGGATCTCAGGTCCTGTAGTATATGCTCAAGAAATGAGAGGATCCAAATTGTATGATGTAGTGAAAGTTGGTGAGGAAGAGCTCAGTGGGGAGCTAATACGACTCGATGGAGATGAGGCTGTTATTCAAGTCTACGAAGATACGTCGGGACTAAAAGTTGGGGAAAAAGTACTGAATACAGGGAGCCCGCTGAGCGTCGAGTTAGGTCCAGGGATAATTTCCTCAATATACGATGGGATTCAAAGACCCCTACCGACTTTGGTGGAAAAAAGTGGAAGTTTCATTTCAAGGGGCATATATTTGCCCGGATTGGACAGAGAGAGAAAGTGGAAGTTCACCGCTTCGGTGAATAGAGGCGATGAAGTAAAAGCAGGAGATGTTGTAGGGACGGTGTACGAGTATCATATTGAGCATAAAATTATGGTTCCTCCGAACGTGTCCGGGATGG
>CAZKZX010000010.1:0-16719 GCA_964557335.1 uncultured Methanomicrobia archaeon
GACTTCCCCCATCGCACGCCGGAGGCTGTGTACTGCGTAACGTTAAACGCTTTTGCTACCGGCTTCCCATTGATAACAGCGGTAAATACGACATACCGCGGGACATCAGCGCTATTACTCACCGGATATGCGACGCTGACACCAATGCCGAGCTCATTTGGTGAGACCATGAAGGCCTGTTCAAGCTGTAGCGTCGTTTTCAGGGAGATAGACTGGCAGCCCAGCACATCGGTCACATCGGTCACATCGGGAGGGGCAAAACCGCTGTCCGTTGCTGCACTCGGACGTGCAGCTATTGTACTCGTTGCGTACTCTACAGTGGTCACGTCATGCGGCGTCGCTACTGCTGGACCCATCGTCCCAAACACCGTCGCCACCATGACCGCTGTTACCAACACAGCGAGCACCCTTTTATGCCAGTTCATACAACGTGCTTTAACCATTAATGTCCCCTAGTTAGTTAACTTTTAACAAGGTTCATAATGAGGTCAATGTTGACTTTTTCACCTTCAAAAAGTTGGTCATAAGTCAAGAATCTGTTGTTGACCTGAAGTACAGGTGCCGTCGTGGTGAAGATTCCATTCATCAAAAGGGCTGTCCGCGACTTCGGTGAATCTAAGTCACATTCATCAAACGTCACATTATGTTCCTTTAGAGACTGCCGCAATAGGTGGCAATTCGGACAGACTGGCAAAGTGTACATGATAATACTGTTTTGTCGTTCTCCTTCCATCAAACCCCTCTATGTCTGTTTGCGAAGTGTGAGGTACAAAGGTATGCATTCCAGCAGAAGTTGTAATTAATTGTGTGTACTTATATTTGTCCTATGTGTACCATCGCCTGTCGATGACTATGCCTTGAATGATGTGAGGTATAACTACGCAAGTATCGCTTTTCTGACTGTTTCTGACGTCGTTTTACCCACGAGTAGTTCGACTAGGAATAGGGCAAAGTCGATAGCAGTGCCAGGTCCTTGACTCGTTATAATAGTCCCATCTCTGACTACTCTCTCATCTAAATATTTCGCCCCAATGACATCAATTCCCGGATAACGTGTCGCAGTTATTCCCTTCATAATTCCAGCTTTTCCGAGCACCGACGGCGCTGCGCATATAGCCGCTACGTACTTCTTTACTCTGTGAGCATCTTTCACGAGCTTCAGTACTCTCTCATCACTCGCGAGGTTCATATAACCAGGATTTCCTCCCGGAAGCACTACTGCATCGTAGTCTGTGACCTCATCGATCGAGATATCGGGTATCACCTTAACGCCACGTGCGCTCACAATCGGCGGCTCGGTTATTCCGGCTAAATATACCTCGACCTCCCCTCTTCTGAGGACATCGACTATGGCCATTGTCTCTATTTCTTCAAATCCTGGAGCTAGGGGGACGACTACTTTCATGCGATTACAATGCCTCTTATAGAGCTAAACGTTTTCGATACCCTACATAAGGATAATCCAAACTACGCATGTGCGAATCGTTAGACGACGATGACATAAAACAGGAGCAGACGACCTCCGGCGGTGCGCTGTCTATTACAATGCGGTGTGACTCATTCTGTGAAGCCGGTCACCACACTGATTATGGCGGACCACTTTCATAAAAATGCGGCATGGGTGCCACACAGTGGCGGGCATTTCATTAATGTGCACGTATGGGCATCTCTAAACCGACAGGAGGTGCATAAGCGATAAATAAGGCCTGCCCGTACAAGTACTGTTTCGAGAGAGTATGTTTTCTTGTACTGGCACGTGGGCCAACAACAGGAGATGAATAACATGGTCATTGATGTACAGACGCTGGCGATAGCGAATCTCGCCGTCCAAATATCCCTCATAATGACCGTATTCGGCGCGGTATATCTGGCACGAAGAAAGAAGCTCGTCAGGCATTGCACAGTTATGCGTGTGGCGGTTCCGATACAGATCATAGCCATCGTCGCGGTGATGCTCCCATCGATGCTCGGCTACATTGAAAACGTGCCGTCTCTACCGTTTTTTTATCCCGAGATGCTCATACATCACTCACTCGGACTCGCGGTCGTCGGGTTATGGATCTATATCAATCTCGGGATCGAGAGGCGAGTGAAAATGCCGCGCAATCGGGCAGCAGTGATGTGGCTGGCGCTCGGAGTGTGGATAGCAAGTCTCATTCTCGGCCTGAGCATCTACTACACGTTATACGTGTGAGAAGTGAGCAATTCGTGGGAACGAAAAAACCAATGGCGGACCTCGTGCTGGCTCGTTCTCGCACTGAATCCAATGGAGAGTAAATGGGCGGTAGCATCTCTGCACAAACGGAAATAGCGATGCCTAGCGATTTGTTGCTCTTGATCAACGATACAAACGAAGGGGGTGGTGGATATCCCCCGAGCAGGATACAAAAGGGGGTGGTGCTGGCACGTGGGTCCACAGACTTATCCGAGGAGGGTATCGAGTACTACTATGTTACATTTCTCTAAACCCTGGGGCGTACTCCCTCATAGAGTAACCAACTTCAGAAGAACATTTCGCTGCAACTGGTTATGTACCGGAGGCGTCAACATTTGATATGATCTTTTATCGGGTAAGTCAGTAGCCAAATAGCTATAAGATGTCTCTCTCTTTCTCTGTCCGTTTAACTACAGTAAAGATGCTGTGCCGCAGGATCTTAACACCGTTATACGTTCTTTCAAGAATTCTGTCCTCAGTCGTTACCGTGGTAAATCCTACAGCTTCAAGTAACGTAGAAAGCTCACCGTTTGAAAAATGGTGATTCGGTATCCCACCTCTCACGAATGTACCAGTTTCTACTTCCTCCCCACAGTTGTACCTCATATCCATATCACCGATGACTTCAACAAACGCCAAACCCCACGGCTTTAAGACTCTGAACAACTCTCTGGCAGCGACTTTACGCTCATCGTACGAAAGATGTTGGAGCACCCCAAAGCACGTAACGGCATCGAAGCTTGAACAGGCGAACGGAAGACATTTAAGGTCTGCCTGCGCAAGCTGAAGAGAGCAGGGGAGACTTCTGAGCGCTGCGCCCGATATATCGATTCCAAGAACGTCAAAACTCGCTCTTTCGAGGGGTATGAGGTATCTACCGGATCCGCAACCAACGTCGAGGATTGATGCCCTTGGTCGAATTCTCTCTACAATGGGGGTGATATCATAGGGACCCTTCCAGTTAGAAGCCCTCATGGTGTATTGTTCATCCCATGCTATTGCCGCGTTTAAGTTATAGCGTAAAAAATGTGCATTGAACATAGTACTCTCAAACCCCCTTTTCTTCCACTGGAATTTATCTCGGCCACGCAAACAGCTAAAAATATGGCTCTTTTTCAGTTTTTGTGCCCGTAATCACGATTTGGATTAAAATTATATAAACGTTAGACAATTACCACTGTAAGATGATTAAAGTTATGACCGTAGGCGGGTCGGATTCTAGTGGAGGGGCAGGAGTTCAGGCAGATATTAAGACGTTTGCCGCACTTGGGGTCTACGGTACTTCGGTAATGACGTCAATTACCGCGCAAAACACGCTCGGCGTGTTTAACACCTATGACCTCCCCCCTGAAATAGTGGTCGATCAGATGGAAACGGTCATAGCTGACATCGACGTCAAGTATGCAAAAACGGGTATGCTTTCAAACAAGGCGATAGCGAATGCCGTAGCCGACACCATACAGGATCACGAGATACCGCTTGTTGTTGATCCGGTTATGGCTGCTGAAGCGGGAGGTTCACTTGTAAAGGGCTCGCTGCGTACTGTCGTTGGAAAGCTGCTGCCGATTGCAACAACGATTACGCCGAACATAAAAGAAGCTGAAGCCTTGTCTGGGATTACGATACACGATCTCGATGACATGAAGCGAGCCGCCTGCGAAATATACGCTCTCGGCCCTGAATCTGTTATCGTGACGGGTGGGCACCTTGCTGGATCTGATGTGCTGTATACTGGAAAATTCGAGATACTACAAGGCAGCATTATTGAAGGTGGCACGCACGGCGCTGGCTGCACCTTTTCAGCTGGAGTTACAGCATTTCTCGCCAAAGGGCACGACATCAGTCGGAGCGCTTCTATGGCGAAGGCGTTTGTTACCGACGCTATTAACAATGGCGTCAAGGTGGGAAACGGTGCAGGGTCTGTGGATCAAGTTGCAGCGACGTTCGAGAAGTCTGAACGCTACATCGCCATCCATTGCGTGCAACGAGCCCTCGATCTGCTCAGCGATATGAGCGTCAAGCTCATACCTGAAGTCGGAAGCAACATAGTTATGGCGACGTCAAACGCAAAAAGCGAGGCAGACGTAGTTGGCATTAGGGGGAGGATCGTACGAGTCGGAACTAGAGCAGTGCCAGTTGGGTGCGTAGCGTTCGAAGCGAGCAACCACGTAGCTCGAATCGTGCTTACCGTTATGAAGTATGACGCTACTTTGAAGAGTGCTATGAATATACGGTATTCGAATGACATAGTCAAAGCGTGCGAGGACCTTGGCATGACAATCGCCACGTTCGACAGAGCTGATGAGCCGGAAGAAGTACGCACAATGGAGTGGGGAATCGCCCAGGCCATCGAGTCGTCTATGGCAAAGGATAAAAAGGTGCCCGAGGTAATATACGACCATGGTGGTCTCGGGAAGGAAGCTATGATCCGTATGCTTGGATCGTTGGCAACAGATGTCGCTGCTAAAGTCATGAAGATCTCAGCGACAATGGAGAACGAACAGCCAGCTAAGTATCTCAACTAAAAGGACAGTTCCTTTGAACGGCAAAAGGAGGTGGCAGAATAGGGAGTATTAGACCTACGTACATAAAGAGCATCTCAATGGAGCTCCTTAGAGAGAATCGAGATGTATTCGGATCCGATTATGAAAAGAACAAGATGCTGGTGACGGAATATACCAATATCGAGAGCAAGAACATTAGAAATAGGGTTGCCGGGTACATCACTCACAAGATTAACATCGGCAACAGGAGAAAAGGATGATATTTGAAGGCGTATATCCTGCCTTGGTTACGCCCTTTACAAAGGACAACAAACTAGATGTTGAAGGGTTAAAGCTTAATATAGAACACCTGATGGCTGGAGGTGTGGCAGGTTTCGTGCCCTGCGGCAGCACAGGTGAATCGGCCACGCTGTCATTCGACGAACATAAGGCAGCGGTAGATGCTGCAGTTGACGTCTCGAATGTGCCAGTCATAGCAGGCACTGGTTCGAATAATACATCAGAGGCAATAGATTTAACGAAGCATGCTCAAGATGCAGGAGCAAGTGCAGCGCTTCTCATCGTTCCGTATTATAACAAACCCATGAAGAACGGGCTCATTAAACACTTCAGTGCCATAGCAGAGGCCACTGAATTTCCGCTTATTCTGTATAACATTCCCGGGCGCACTGGGATTAATATGGATCCAGAGACTGTCAGCATATTGGCCCACGAACATAGTAACATCGCGGGGGTCAAAGAAGCAAGTGCTAACTTCAGTCAGATTTCGGACATTGCGGAGCTCACACGAGGTCTTGATTTTTACGTGCTTTCTGGAGATGATGGCCTGACGCTTCCTATGATGAGCCTCGGGGCAACAGGTGTGATATCAGTTACAGCGAATATATTGCCAAAGAAAATGACAACGCTCGTCAGGCTCTGCCTTGACGGGAACTATACGGAGGCGAGAAGACTTCACTTTGAGCTCTCACCTCTATTCAGGGCGCTCTTCATTGAAACAAACCCGATACCAATTAAGAAGGCATGTGATTTGATGGGACTTGCCGGTGGACCGTTGAGGTTGCCGCTTACCGACATGCAAGAGTCAAATGTTGCAACGCTTAAGTCGATCCTTTCAACGTATAGCGATGCGTAGAGGTCTTAATCTCAAAATCGTGTCCCCGAGGTGACGACATTTATGAGCGACAGTACCAAAATAAGGGTGGCAGTGACAGGTGCCTGTGGCAGAATGGGCTCGCTAATCATAGAAAACGTCAATCAGGCGCCTGATATGGAGCTTGTAGCCGCATTTGACAAGAACATCTGTAACGATGCCGTTATTGATGCCGTAAAGCTTTTGGAGACTCTCCAAAGAGTGAAACCTGACGTACTGATCGATTTCACGGAGGCGTCATCCTCCACCGAAATCATTAAAACAGCCGCCACTGCTGGCGTGCGGCTGGTAGTCGGAACGACAGGCCATACCCCTGAACAGCGTGAGGAGGCACGAAAGGCTGTCGAAGGGAGGGTTGCGGCCTTGATATCGCCCAACTTTTCAATCGGGGTGAACGTTTTTTGGCGACTTGTAAAAGATGCATCTGCGCACCTGCCAAGTGCAGAGTACCCCGTGGAGATTATTGAGGCCCATCATAAACACAAGTTAGATGCACCGAGCGGCACGGCGATACGGGCGATGGACGTGATTAAAGAGGCAGGAGGAGAGCGGAAGATAGGCTCTTATTCGATACGGTCTGGCGATATCGTCGGCGAGCACAGCGTGCTATTTATTGGAGACGGTGAGCGACTTGAGATAACACATAGAGCTCACAGTAGGCAGGCGTTCGCAAGCGGGGCGATGACGGCGACGCGCTTTATCGTGGCTAAGCCACCGGGTATGTACTCTATGGATGACTTGATGGCTGAAATGAAACGCTAACGCACGGGAGAGACGATTGTTACGTTTGAGGCAGCGCCTCATGCCCAAGATTCAATACTGTAAAGGAACGCTGCATTTCGTTTCGCACGACGTGGCACATACAATTTTTTGAGCCTCACAGAGAATGCATCAATCGGTTAGTTCGAGGAGTACCGTTGAAGTACCGCGTAACGCATGACGTGTTAGTCATAAATGGACGCTTTGAAGCGCTTAGCACTGGGGTGGGCGGCGGCAGACGGCGCGTACAGTATATATTGAATATCCAAGTCCCGCACGATTTTCCCCATGCCGATCCAGAAGGTTACATAGAAGGCGTTGCTCGTGCTTTACACCTCGACGGTGATTGCATCGCACTGTTGACTGCCGTTGAGGTAAGAAATGTCCAGATCGCGGAGGAGAATCCAGTAACAGTCTTTACAACGGCTGGAGTTACGCATCCGAGCTCCGTTGGCACCATAAATCTGATTATCGTATCTTCGCGTGAGCTAAGCGAAGGCGCGATGGCAAATGCCATAATTACCGCTACTGAGGCCAAAACAAGTGCGCTCTTTGATATGGGCTTTACATTTACGGGCACTAAGACAGATGCGGTTGTAGTGGCGTATGAGAGAAAGTCACTTGGAGAGCCCATTCAGTATGCTGGACCCTCTACTGAATTTGGCAGAAAAATCACGCAACTGGTACGGCTTGGAGTTAAAAATGGCCTGATCGCCCAGCACGGAGATACTGTTAAGAGCTGGTGAAATACACGCGTTCATGAACTAACTATCCCTTTTTAGCACAACGCTGTATGTTCTTACCTACAAGAGTGGATAGCATGACGATGCACAGACTCAGTTGTAACGCGTCGTTCGTTGCAAAGTATGGTGTTTGATTACCCTCCTACGCGCCTCGAGCCCCTTCTCCTCCCACCACCAATAACAACAATTAAATGACAGCACCACCACACCACTCACGATAACCAATGCTCACCGGAATCACCATAACCCCCCTCACCACACACGCCGACGAACGCGGCCTCTTCACCGAAATCCTCAGGCAAGACTGGCTCCCCGACGCCGACCACATTCAGCAATCCAACTTCTCCATCACCTACCCGCAAACGATACGGGCGTGGCACCGGCACGTACGCGGGCAGACGGACTACTTCATCGTACTAGCGGGAGCACTACAGCTCTGCGCCTACAACGATCAAACGAAAGAGCTCACCGAGATCATCACAACAGGGGACGTCCCACAGATGGTACGCATACCCGGCCACTACTGGCACGGCTTTAAAGTCGTGGGAGATGAACGGGCACACCTCATCTACTTTACCACCACGCTCTACGACTACAGAAATCCGGACGAAGAGCGGCTGCCATGGGACGACCCCGGCGTGACCCCCTCGACCATAAACGGGAGAACAGATGACCCGCGGTGCCACACGCCGTGGAACTGGTGGTATCGCCCGTTTAGGTAGGGCCACGATGTACCACTTACCGCCATTCGATTTCTTAAATGACGGTCTCTAGAACGACGAGATCGATAAAAAAGCCCCGGGAGGGATTTGAACCCTCGACCTATTGATATCCTGCTGTGTAAAGTGATTACCGAATAATCACTTTGCTTCTCTACTCTAGTATCACAAACAACAGATACAAGTCAATCGCTCTTCCAGGCTGAGCCACCGAGGCGACGCCACCAGTGATTTCATATATGTATAAGCTATTTATACATTTTTGCTATCTCGCAGTTTCGTAGCACGCTACAGATTTTAGACGCTCAGCACCCCTCTTCGGTTCGATACTTTGCTTCTACCAGTGCCGTTATCCCTGGGAGGCTTTCGCCCGCTAAAAAATCTATGCACGCGCCGCCACCGGTCGAAATGTGCGTTATGCGCTTATCGATGCCGCTCCTCCTGGCTGCTGCGACGACGTGGCCTCCGCCTAAGATCGAGAATTTCGACTGCGCAGCTGCCTTTAACGTCTCCTCGGTGCCAAGTGAAAAGGCTTTCTGCTCAAATACACCAGCCGGCCCATTTATCACAACAGTTCCTGCAGATTTAAGTTCACGTGAGTATGTCACGATAGTCTCTATTCCGATATCATTAATAGGGCACTCTCTCGGCAGGTCTTCGAGATGTGCATCGAGGCGGTTCCCGTTGCTGTCCAACGCTACGTCTATCGGCATCATGATCTTGCCGTCGTATGTGTCGATGAGCTTTTTACAAACGTCGATGCAGCCCTCGTATCCGAGCGACTTGATATAGTCGAGGCTCGGACGGCCAATATCGACGCCTGAAGCTGCCAAAAAAGTGTTTGCAACAAGCCCTGTCACGAGCACCTTATCTGCACTGCCCTGTAACAGGACGTTCTCAATGACCTTAATGCTGTCATCGACCTTTGCCCCCCCGAGCATAAAAATCCTCGGTCTTTGTGAAGTCGTAAGGGCTTTGGTGAGTATGTCCACCTCTTTTTCCATCAGCTTTCCTGCGCCCGACGTTAAGACGAGGGGAAAGGCGACAATCGATGCTTGAGCCCTATGCGCCGTGCCGAAAGCGTCGTTAAGGTAAAGGTCAGACACCAGGGATAATTTCTTCACAAGGTGTGTTTTGGCAAGGTCATCGGCTGGAGCTTTAAGCAATTCTTCAGAGCTGAACCTCAAGTTCTCAAGCAACACAACCTCACCGTTGTCCATCTCCCTTATTGACTGCTGTACATGAGAGCCACAGATACCATCGACATACGTTACGTTCTTTCTTATAAGCGAGGCAAGCTTCTTTGCATGATTTTCCATTGTGGTAAAGTCTCTCTTGCCAGGGCGGGACTGATGAGCAATTAAGACTGTTTTAGCATCGTCTAACGCTTTAATGGTCGCTATGTGACTCCTGAACCGTATATCATCAAGAATTTCACCACTTGGACCGATTGGAGAGTTCACATCAATGCGGACCAAGACGACCTTGTTATGCGTATCAAGATCGTCTATGGTAAGAAATGGGGGCATAGTTTAGGGGTATGCTAAAATGTGTGATATATAGCTATCTAAATCGGTCTTTCGATTGAAAACAGATGAGGTTCGGTGTTGCTTTTCAATAAAAACCCTATGGTGTAATGATAGAGCTTATAATGGTTTTAACATCGTTTATCAATCAGCTGTGTTATGTTTCCTTTGTAGACGATTCTAACTCCACTAAAAAAAACTCGAACTTCTGTCGCCACTCCATATATTTGTTTACTACTTCCGTTATTTCGTTCTCTGAATAAGACCCCGGTTGAGAAAGCCGATATATTGTCATAAAGCACGTATCTAACCCCTCAAACAGCATTTTTATGCTTTCCATTATCTCAACGTCAGATAATTTTATCATTTTAGTGACCTCCTAACGTGGTAACGACCTAACAATAAGCCTGTTGATGTGACTAAGACGCACCTTGCGATATTGTGCATGACACCATTGCCGCCATGATTGAAATAATCCTGTCTTTCATCTTACGTTATAACTGTCCGTACTCTGCCTCGTATGAATCGGTACTTGTGTAAGTGCTTGTGTAATTGATGCATGTCCCCAAACCGTGATAAACGTTCACGCCTTTCCTGCTACACTAAATACCCTTTTATTGCTTGTTCTACGTTATTTTAAGATAAAGCTTTAATTCATCTCGTTTCTAGTGAATCGTCTACTGGCTTTCTGCAACGGACAGGGTATCTCGAATAGTTTCGAGTTCATGGTATACGATCTTAAGATAGTCGTAGATAGCAGTAAAGGCCATATCCAAAAAATCTGCCCTTGTGTTATCCCGTTCTATAAAGTGATCAATCGCTTCTATAATAGTGAAAGCGCTCATGCACAAACTAACGCATTTTTCGGCATCTGTTTTACTTACTGTCATAGTCATCCTCTCGGCTGTCAACACCTGACGTAATAGCGTGGTAGCTCATGAGGCGACAAGTATTATATAGACTGTTTTTTTATTCTACGTTGGTAAAGTCGGTGACACTTGCCCACGTTTGATAACGTAAAGTGTAGCAGGGTGAGGGAAAAGACGATGAGGAAGTTATTCAATCTCAATCACTGGAGAATGCGGAGGGAAATCACTCCTAAATGAGCATGACCAGGTGTATCAAGAAGATGACTTCGATATGACATAACATGATGTAAATTCGTTGTAATGTATTTTGATATCATCATTTAAACGAGACAGCACAATGGACAAGAAGCTTTTAGCAATCGCAATCACTATTTTACTGTCGGTCCTCGCCGTTTGGGTACCACAAAAAACGGCGGCGGTAGATGATCAATCTTTTACACCGACGCAAATGCCACCACAACTCGAGTACCGCGTCGGGCTGTCGCCCAGCCAAATTTGGGACGGTACGATTGAGTATTTCAAAGAGAGGGGTTTTACCTCGGTAGTTCTTGTTGCCAATGATACAGATCCTTATGAAAAAGAGCTACAAAAGATAAAGCAGACCGGCATGTACCCCATCTTAGATGTGGAATATGTTATCTGGAACGGAGGCGAACAGAAGTCAACATCCATCCACAATTTTACCGAAGCGTTTGCTACGTGGAAACGGGTTGGGTGGACACACGTCGCCACAGAAGGGGGGCGAAATAACGACCTCGACGTTTTGAAGGACTATTTTACGAAATTTACGTTTTTTAACTGTGATAGATGTGGTATCTATAAAGGCTTCAATAAACACCCGTATACAACCGACATGTCGTGGGAGACGTTCTACACCTCGCAAATTGGAAGCATAAAGCGTGGGGCAGTTGAGTCGTATAACCTTGGAAAAGGGCAAGGACTCCTCGCCGGTGTGTGGGAGGCCAATAACGATTGTCGTAATGACGACACGTATAAGAATCTCCTTGACTGGAGCTACAGTAAAAATGCTGGATTTACTCACTTCCACGTGTTTTTCGGATTGGGGTATAAACTCGCTGATTATAAGCGGCTCGGCTTTGAATCAATTGTTTCAGAGCTACAGAGGTACTACCCGCCGAAACCGGCGCCTTCACAGCCGCCTTCTCTCTTCATAACCTCTGTTCGAGAGGCGCCCGCCTATCCGGATCGTCTTGTATGGGATATTACCAATACCGGCACAGAGGCTGTTTGGGTGGCTCCCTATGCCATATTATACAACGAGACTACTAGTCTGCCCGGATATGCATGGGGAGAGGCAATCGTCGGTCAAAACGCGAGCAGTGGCGCCGAAGCCACTGTTAGTCAAAATGAGGGGCTCGGCTGGGTACGCCTTGAAGCAAATAGTGGCGTGACAATCGTATCGCCAGCGACCGTTCCAGCCGATACAAAATGGGCGGTGTACAATGCGTATACTAATAATGACACCTCCATCCACGGAAGGTTGTACAGCAGCTCACCTTACACGACAGTTGGATATGCTAAATTGGAGGCAAATCTGTTCGAGGTGCTTTTTGACTTCGTTGTAAACACACTATTTCCACTAGCCCTCGCTCTCGTTCTTGCATTCGTTCTGCTGACTGCGTTACTACTTCTCCTTAGAAAGATACGTTAGCGCCCGTTGTGCTTTTTTAACGCTCACTACATAACACGTTGTGGTATACCCCTCAGTGCGTACACCCCTCATGTGATACGCACAGCAGGTTGTTTGGCGCCAGTTCCCTCAAATCTCCCGTTCCCAAAAAGCGATCAAACGCCCAGAATCCACGGATTTGTGCCCAGTAACGTTTGCAGCGGATAGGTGCGGTACCCTCGACGCTCAATACCTCCTACGCTGAAGAGATCTCCCCACTCACTTTGAGGGTGCAATGCGAGAGGTTATAGATCCATTGGCAGAGAATTACTTCTCACTAGGTTCGTATCGTATCAGTAACGGAGAGCAGCGGTTCTATTACGGTGGGGAGGATGAGTCGTATATTCCCGAGGTAGGGCACGCTAAACTTTGCCTTTCCCACTATCCATTCCGGTTTTACAGGATAAACGATTGGCGCCCCACCGTACAGGAAAGGTTGATCGTAGTCAAGGTTGTGGTCGCCCTTTGTGACGTATCCGGCTTGAGTCGCCCTCTGCCCGTTCGGTAGCGTATCTCCAACGTTTACCCTGTACATTGCCCTGTGTATGATTGGAGTTCTGTGGGCATCACCATTCGGCCTGTAGACAATGACATCTCCGTAATTGCCAAAAGTAGCGTAATTTTTGGACTTCCCCTCTTGGTAGGTCACGATATCCGTTGATTTTTGGATGAATACAATATCTCCGATGTTGATGTTGGGCTCCATACTTCCAGACTCAACGGCGACTAATGGTGTGAGCGTTCCCGAATAACTGTACACTATTGAGGCTAGTATTCCGACAATGATGAGGACAAACACGATATCGCGGGCGAGTCCCACCCAGTAATTGTCACTTCTCAAAAAGCTGTTGATACGTGTTTTAATCGAGTTCGGCATTTGGATACCTCGTGAACAGCCTGAATGCACACAGATTCGTTATAAATATATGTTAAGACGATATATGACTTAACGAAGTCTTCATATGTGTTATTCGTATAACAAAGTTGCTTACGAGGCGGTGCCGTAAGCGATTGAGCTATCAGCAATTGCTTTGCTTAATCAACTATAAAAGATTATGCGGAAAGTTAAGCTGAGAACATGGCACAGCCAGTTTCTTTGCGTAGGTGGCGACCATATAAGTTTGCAGGTCGTATCCCTCTATGATTAGGACAGATATAATCCAGAAATTCAACAATGCCGGTACTGGGTTTTTAGTTGACCCGGAAGCTGTCGTAATGATTCAAGAGTACGACATTCCCTATCAGTTAATGGATGAAATTTTAAAAGTTATAGACGATTCCGTAGTAGTTGTCGAGCCCTCACACGTAGTCAAGGCGGAAGAGTTACTCAAAGCTAGGGAGCACAAAGTAATAGATTCAAGGCTTTGGAGCGTAGAACCTGACGATGGAATGGACACGGAAGCTAAACCTGAACGTACCGGAAAGAGGCAACTGCCTGGCCCGGAGTTCTTTAGGCCTAAGCCCCATCCGATAACAGTGCTCGCTGATATAACAGAGAACTCAACGTGCGTCGGTACTTATGAGGAATTCGTGAGATACTTCACGGACAGATACGATAGGCTGAGCGAGATTATTAAAAAGAGGCTTCCCGCGCGCCCGATAGAAAGCCTCACATACCGCACTAAAAAGCGTGGAAGTTGGCTTGGTGAGGACTTTGCAAAAGGCGAAAAGCTGTCGATTATAGGAATGGTGAGCGATATACGGGATACGGTGAATGGTCACCGTATTCTCGCGCTCGAGGATCCCACGGGCTATTTCAATGCGATTGCATTGAAGGGTAAGGACGCATACGAAGCCGCGACCCACGTGATTTACGACGAAGTCATCGGAGTGACGGGATCAGTGTCATCAGACGGCAACGCGCTTTTCGTCGACAGCATAACGTGGCCTGACGTGCCGCCCCGAAATGAGCCCAATCGGGCAGAAGAGGAGATATATGCCATCCTTATCTCGGACGTGCACGTTGGCAGCAAGACCTTTTTGACAGACGCTTGGCAGCGTTTTGTAGAGTGGATATCGTATGGAGAAGACGAGAAAGCACAACAAGCTGCGTATATACTGGTAGCAGGAGACCTCGTCGATGGAATAGGAGTATTTCCAAACCAAGAGGATGAACTTGCACTCGACGACATCAACGACCAGTACAATGAGGCGGCCGCACTTTTTGACATGCTTCCGTCTGAACTATCAATAATAATAGCTCCCGGGAACCACGATGCCGTCAGGCAGGCGGAACCGCAACCCGCGATTTCAAGCGATTACATAAACAGCTTCAGCACGAATGTCACATTTGTTGGAAATCCGGCTCTCATTGAAATTCACGGAGTGAAAGTACTCATGTATCACGGGAGGTCGCTCGACGACATCATAGCTACCATCCCCGGCACGTCCTACAGTGAGCCGGACAAGGCAATGACAGAAATGCTGAAACGAAGGCATCTGTCACCTATTTATGGAAATAGAGTTTCAATCGCGCCTGAAAATACCGATCACTTCGTAATAGAGACGATTCCAGATATTCTCCACAGCGGACACGTCCACACCATCGGGGCGTCGAAGTATATGGGAGTCACGGTCGTGAATTCGGGCGCGTGGCAGGGGCAGACGAAATTCCAGAAGTCGCAGAACATAAATCCCAGGCCGGGAATCGTGCCCGCGTGCAACCTCAAGACCATGGGTGTATCGTTCATAAATTTCACTGAAGCACACCCATAGTCGTCAAGAGAAATGGTCATTCGGCGCGTAACTTAAAAAAAAAACCGTTTGACAAAAGCCGTAAAAACGCCGCTGTAACGCGTTGGCACAACATATATAACGTATAACTAAAAATGCTCACTAGTCTAATTTACGGTACGTAAGATGAAATAGATGGGGTCAAAATGATCAAGAAACTCATACCAGTTTTCATTATCGCAGTGATGCTTATGTCGACAATCAACGTTATCGCAGCTCCGCAAAGGGCGCAAATTTTTGGCGATAAGTTTGCCCCGTACGGATCGCTTCAAGCGGCGATCGATGCGGCACAGCCAGGAAAAACGATCACAATTACCGATGGACAACTAGTGGAGAACGTTGTAGTAAACAAAGCGATAACGATCACGTCGATAAACGGCCCCTCAAAAACGAGTGTTTCTGCAAGCAATACGGCCGCGCCGGTCTTTACTGTTACTGCAAATGATGTTAAAATTAAGGGCTTCACCATACGAAATGGCGCTTACAAGGGGTCGGCCGGGGTGTTTTTAGGTAACGTTATAAACTGTGAAGTCTCGAATAACGTTTTTAATCGTAACTGGTTCGGCGTGCATCTCTGCTCGTCGGCGTCGCACTGCACGGTAACCGGCAATTACGCGAAGGAAAATGGTATCGCCATCTACCTCAGCGGAGCTAACAGCAATGTAATTAGCGCTAATACCGCTACGGGCAACGACCACGGCATCTACGTGGACACTGGTAACGGGAACACGATCACCAATAACGTTGCGACCAACAACGTTGGCGGCGGATTATTCCCCATCTTTGAAACGAAAGGCGATGGCATTTGGATGATGAATGCGAACTCCAACACCGTAACGTACAACACACTCAACAATAACGACGCGATAGGAATAACGTTGTACAAATCCTCAAATAACGTCGTAGCTGCCAATAAGATGGAATCAAACGCGTGGTGGGGAATACGGATTCGTGAATCGTCCGGCAATGTCGTCACGCGGAACACCGTCAGCTCAAACGGTATATTTAACCTCAACTTGATCGAAGCCAACAACAACCAGATATACCTCAACAACTTCATTAACCAAATTTCCAACTTCGGAGGTACGAACAGCTTCTCGACGCCTGAAAAAATGACGTACGGGTACAACGGGAAGCAATTTGTTAACTACCTTGGCAACTACTGGAGCGGATATACAGGGACTGATGCGAATTACGACGGAATCGGAGACACCCCGTACTTTTACGACAATTATCCGCTCATGACGCTAGCAGAAAATTACCTCAAAGCGCCACCGCCACCGCAACCACCGATCGTAAACATAACCAAAGTCCAGCTGGTGCCAGGCTATCCGGCCAACTTTGAATGGGTCATCGTCAATACAGGTGACTCAGACGCTGCAGTCGCACCCATTGCCTGGGTCTATAATCAGACTAATACTACACCCGGATACGCGCTGGAGGTGAATGCAACAGGTCTTTACGTGTTCGATGGAGCAACCGTTACAAAGACGGTCGCCTATCAAGGGTACGGCTGGGCAAAAGTTCCGGCACATAAAACTATCACGATTTACTCAGGAGGAGTAGTGCCGCTTGACGCAAAGTGGGCGGTGTACAACATGGCTGTCTATGATAACAAAGGCGGCATCTATTGGCATTTTCCAAACTGGGATAAATACGCTGTATTGAGGTGAAGGGGCCACTCTCCTCTTCAGCGTATTTTTTCAGCGTATCTCCCCTCTTTGTCATTTGCCATCTGCACTTTGCTATTCGTAAGACCTTCTAAAATAAAGACACGGTAGGACTGCGCTTTTTCTCCCCTTCAACAG
>CAZKZX010000011.1:0-16677 GCA_964557335.1 uncultured Methanomicrobia archaeon
ACTGTTTCCTTTAGACAGTGGTGGCAGATGGTTTCAGATACAGCCGAAAAGGAAGAGCTTTCCGATCTTTGTCTAACGGTAACCGGCAGAAACGGACACAAACATAAATTCACATGGCGAGCGAACAACTATGAAAAAGATAGGGATGAGATGATAGCGGTAAAACTACCGATAAGCAGGTATAGGTTTGGTCTGGCTATGGAGATAGAAGTTAAGATGCCTATTAACGGTTTACTGGAGTCTACCGGCCGGCGTATGATGCTCCTGGGTAGATTGATCGACGAATACAGTATTCCAAGACCAGCAAACAAAACAGAAAATAGTTCGATACTTGAGTTTAGAAATACCAAGCAACTGCTTACTCAAGGCTAAAAGCTAACAATCAACAGAACATCTGACGACTGATTGCTAACTTCTGAAATATGATAGCGGACATACAATGATACCTGGCCAACTCGTTACAACTTACACCTTATACAAGGCAAAAAATGGTCTTGACAACTGGGATAGGTTAAAAGAAATGCATTACCAAATATATTTTATATAGTTAATCAAAATGAAAAAAACCCAAATAACTCTAAGCCAAATTATGTTAGCCGCATTACTGGTTTGTATTGTTACGGTCACCGTTGTCCGCGCATGTGATGGTTCCGGCGGGAGATGGGGCGTAAGGGCTTACATTGACCCCGGAACTGGCAGTCTTATCCTTCAGGTGCTTATTGCAAGTCTGATTGGGGTTGTTTATTTAGTAAGGAATTCATGGAGAAACATTAAGGGATATTTTCTGAGACTTCTTCATATTAAGATCGAAAAAGACTGATGAAAACTGATTTCAGCATTCCCGGCTCTTTCCGAGACCCAAGCGGGTTCGTATTCTGCCAGGATGACTTAGTTTATAGGCAGGTAAATAGGATATATAGGGACAACTATGATCACCTGATGGGCTCAGGTTTATATGAGGCACTCATTAACGCCGGTCTGCTTGTGCCCCACCAGGAGATTGGTCTTGCGTATGCCAAAACCAATGATGCTTACAAAGTGCTTAAGCCCGACCTCATACCGTTTATATCATATCCTTATGAATGGTGTTTTAGCCAACTAAAAGATGCAGCGTTGACAACCCTCAAAATTCAAAGGATTGCGCTTGATTTTGGAATGATTCTAAAAGACAGCAGTGCCTACAATATACAATTCTTGAAAGGAAGACCCGTACTAATTGACCTTTTGTCCTTCGAAAAGTACAGGGAAGGACAATTGTGGGTCCCTTATAGGCAATTCTGTCAACATTTTCTCGCTCCTTTGGCCATTATGAGCTACAAGGATATTCGGTTAAGTCAGTTACTCCGAACATATTTGGATGGCATTCCTTTGGACTTGGCCAGAATGTTACTGCCGTTCTGTACCCGGTTCAGGTTCACATTGCTTACTCATGTTCATCTTCATGCTAAAATCCAAAAGCATTTCGCGAACAAAACCCCCAAAAAACGGCACTATAAGGTAAGTCGTATTTCGCTCTCAGGGCTTATCAACGATTTGGAATGCGGCATAAAGAAGCTACGTTGGCAACCCACGGGCACTGAATGGGCTGACTATTACAACGAAACCAACTATAGTTCGATTGCGATGACACGCAAGAGAGAGCTTGTGAATGAGTTCCTGAACAGGACTAACCCGGAGTTTGTGTGGGACCTCGGTGCAAACACAGGCTTGTTTAGTCGGATATCTGCCGACAAGGGGATAGAAACCATCTCTTTAGATATTGACCCCGCTGCTGTTGAGAGAAACTATCTTGAATGTAAAGAAAAAGAAGAAACCAATCTGCTACCTCTGTGGGTTGATTTGACTAACCCAAGCCCCGGTATTGGCTGGACAACCCACGAGAGAATACCCTTATTTGAGCGGGGTCCCGCAGATACCGTGCTTGCTCTTTCGCTAATTCATCATTTGGCCATTTCCAATAATCTTCCCTTCTCCAGAATTGCAGAGTTCCTCCACAGAATCTGCAAGTCGCTTATTATTGAATTCATCCCGAAAAGTGACTCTCAAGTCCAGAGGCTTTTATCGACAAGAGAAGATATTTTCCCTGACTATGCACAACCAGCTTTCGAAGAGACATTTGGCGAATACTTTGCAGTAATATGTTGTGAAAAAATCAGAAGTACAGAAAGAACTTTATTTCTTATGCAGGCAAGGAGGTAAGACCGGATGAACCGCAAAAGCTGGCATCTATTACATCCATTTTTATTTGTCTTGTTTCCAACTATATTCCTTTATGCTCACAATATAAGCCAAGTTCTAATTGCTGAGATTCTGTTGCCAATGGTAATTTCGTTTTGCTTGGTGGTAGTTCTGTTTTTGCCTTTGTGGTTTTTTACCCGTGATATCGCTAAGGTAGGATTCGGAGCGTCAATCTTTGTGATTTTCCTGTTTGCATATGGACATATTTTAGAGGCAATAAGGCTACGGTTGCCATCATGCTCAGCTTATCACCTACACGGTGGTCTAATGTTTATTATGGTATGTGGTCTGATTTGCAGCGAATTTCTTATTAAGAGAACACGCAGGGATTTAACTAACACTACAAAAGTTTTAAACATTGTGTCGGCTGCTCTTATTATTATATCCCTCACAAATATCGCGGTTTACAAGTTAAGGAACTCTGCGTACAGAAATTACGCGATAAACACGGAAAACATAGAGAGCTCCACCACTGCCCCTGCGGCAAGCAGTCGGTTGCCAGATATTTATTATATTATCCTGGACAGATATTCAAGTGCAGCCACTCTGAGGGAATTCTATGATTTTGATAACAGCGAATTTATTGACTATTTGGTACGCCATGGATTCTATGTGGCATCTCAAAGCCAGGCTAATTATTTATGCACCGCTCTATCATTGGCATCCTCTTTAAACATGAAGTATATTACTTACCTAGGCAAAACGGAGGGGGAGAAGACAGATAACTTGATACCAGTCTATTCGATGTTGGTCGATTACCAAGTTTGGCGGTTTTTGAAATCAAAAGGTTATAAGTTCATACATTTTGGCTCCGGATGGTACCCAACGAATAGGTACAAAAATGCCATCATAAATGTATTTGAGGCACCTGGGTTTTCGATGTTGGTATACAAAACAACAATGTTATATCCTATAACGTGCCTACTCGGGGTCATGGATCCTTACATGGAGAAATACAAGAGGATACAATATCAGTTTGATAAGCTCCCGATGCTGCCAAGCATAAAAGGGCCGATTTTTGTCTTTGCTCATTTTCTTGTTCCGCACGAACCATACGTCTTCAATGAAAATGGAAGCTTTCTAACACCTGAGGAAGCAAGCCGAAGAAGCTATAGAGAAAACTTCTTAGGTCAGATAGTTTTCATAAACAGGAAAATGGAGGCGTTAATCAGCAAACTCCAGTCGGACTCGAACCCTCAGCCAATAATCGTTGTGCAAGCAGACGAAGGCCAATACCCACAGAGCCTAAAAATAACATCTAACGGCTATGATTGGGAATCTGCAACTAATGCTCAGATTAGGGAAAAAATGGGAATATTAAATGCGTATTACTTACCGGACGTGAACGAAAACGGCTTGTATCCATCTATTACGCCGGTGAATTCCTTTCGGATAATCTTCAATCTCTACTTTGGCACAGAACTTGAGCTATTGCCGGATGAGAGTTATATTTCGAACAGTCGTCATACTTACAAGTTTATCAACGTGACTGACAAGCTCAAACGAGATAGTCAGTAAAGGCGAATCATGCCCCGGCCTGAAAGAAAGTCTGCGAGGGAATATGCACCTAAAATTGCCGGCTTTCGATGGACAAAACTCGACACCCTGATAATCGCTGCTGATACCGTGTATATGCTCACTTTGTGTTGTGCTCTTGGAGATTCTTTTATTGCCGGTATCAAATATTAGTCTGGTGGAATGGTGGATACTACCTTTGCCACCTCTCGGCGCGACTTATCCTCAACAATGGGGCGGTTCTCGTACGTGTCATCAAAGTGGTGGCCATTGTTCTGGTTATTATGGCTTTTCTGGGTGCTTTCGAGGCCGTGACAACTATAAGCCCCTACAAAGGGTTGCTGAAGTATCGTTCTCATGCCGGTCTCGCTCTGGGTGATTACAAATTCGAGAACCAAGAAGTGGTGGTAGGGCACGGCCATGAGAGTAGATTATCTGTTCGAGTGCATACCTTTAACAATTTCCCGAACTTATGGTATATTCAAAAGGTTTGGCAAACTCACGAACTGAACCCCCAAAGAAACCTTCGAAGCCAGCGATGAGAAAACCGTTCGGTGGTATGAAACAAGTTGTTGCTGTGTTTGGAATTGGCTGAAAGCTCATTATGCAGTCATTGTTGTTTGACCGAAAATCACTGAAAATTGAGCCGCTGACTAAAAGAAAGCACGATTTGGACGTTGCAGCTGTCCGTCCCCTCATTTCTGCCCCCCAGACGAAGCAAGACGAACGAATCTGCGACGTTGCACGCGCCATTATCACCACAAAAGAAAACCGTAGCGCCGTTATTTTGATGATGGGTGCGCACGTGTTGAGGGATGGCGTGCAGAATTATCTGATCGACCTGATGGAACGTGGCTATATATCCTGCATCGCCGCCAACGGTGCGGTGATGATTCACGACTTCGAGTTTGCTCTTATCGGCGCCACTACCGAGAGCGTTTCTCATTATATTCGAGAAGGGCAATTCGGGCTATGGAGGGAAACAGCCCGGCTGAATGATATTATCAACCAGGCATACGGCGAGAACAAGACCATTGGAATGGGCCATGCGGTCGGGGCATTTCTTGAAAACTCCGATTTCCCATACAAGTCGGTCAGCCTTCTCGCGGCCGGATATCGTTTCGGTGTTCCTGTTACAATTCACGTTGGTATCGGTTACGATATTATTCATGAACATCCCAACTGCGATGGCGCCGCGACTGGTACCCTTTCATATAACGATTTCCTGAGGTTTGCTTCGGACGTTGAGAACCTTGAGAACGGCGTGGTTATGAACTTCGGAAGCGCTGTAATGGCCCCAGAGGTTTTTCTCAAAGCCCTTAGTATGGCCAGGAATGTTGCTCACGGACAGGGTAAAACAATAAGTCGCTTCACGTCGCTGGTATGCGACCTTGTTGAGTTACCAGATGATGTCAGTGACGAGCCGTCGAAATATAACTCGCAGTATTATTTCCGACCCTGGAAAACGATGCTGGTTCGCACAGTCGCCGACGGCGGGCGAAGTTTCTACATCAGGGACAGGCATGAAAATACGATACCGGCGCTGTGGACCGCTATTAACCGGCTGGAGAAAGAAACTGGGAAAGGTTCTCCACATAAATCTCGTAGCTGAAAGGCTGCAAAAGTTAAGGTATGAAGGCAAAAAAATCGTGCTTTGTCACGGGTGCTTCGATATTATGCACCCCGGGCACATCAGGCACTTTCAGGCAGCAAAGGAAATGGGCGATTGTCTGGTCGTTACCATCACCTCGGACGTCTATATCGATAAAGGGCCGGGCAGGCCCGTATTCAATGAGGATTTGAGGGTAAGTTCGGTTGCCGCACTCGAATGTGTCGATTACGCCGCGATAAACAAATGGCCGACTGCTGAAGAAACTCTCCGGCTGCTGAAACCCGATGTCTATGTCAAGGGACAGGAATTTGAAAAAGCCGAGGACAAGACCGGCAAAATCCAGAGAGAATTGAAAGTCGTTGAGGAAATCGGCTGCAGGATGCGTTTTACTCACGAAATAGTTTTTTCATCCACGGCTCTGTTAAATAAATACTTCATAAAAGAACAACTAAAACGCAACACTAAAAATCGCGTATGTCTGCAGAAAAAAAAATAGAACCATTTGCCGAACTGCAGCAGAAAGTGTCTAAACTGCAGGCAAAGGGCAAAAAAGTTGTCCAGTGTCACGGTATCTTCGATATCATTCATCCGGGTATTATCAGGCATATAGAATCGGCCAAAAAACAGGGGGATTATCTGGCGGTAACCGTCATCAGGGACAAGGACGTCCGCAAAGGTCCCAACTACCCAATCTTCAGCGAAAAACTCAGAGCCGAGAACATCGCGGCGGTCGGATGCGTCGATTACGTTTCTATTGTGGATGATTCAATTCCCCTTCAATGCATCAAGCTGCTCAAACCAGACATTTTCGCACGAGGCCAGGACTACAAAGATAGAAACCAGAACATAATGAAACAGGTAGAGGACGAAGAAGAGGCCCTCAAGATAGCTGGCTGCAAAGTTCACTATACGCCAGGCGAGGTTTTCAGCTCAACCACCATAATAAATCAGTTTCTTGACATTTATCCCGAGCAGACAGTGGGCTTTCTGCGCAACTTCAGAAAAAAATACAGCGCAGAGGAAATAATAAGCCGGCTCGAAAACCTCATAGGTCTGAAAGTCCTTGTGGTCGGCGACGCCATTATTGATGAGTATCACTACTGCGAGCCTATGGGGAAGTCGCTCAAAGAACACCTTGTGGTCAACAAGTACCTCGCGGATGAAACGTTCGCGGGAGGAGTGCTTGCCGTTGCAAATCATCTATCAGGTCTGTGCAAAGAGGTTCGGCTTGTTACTATGCTCGGCAAAAGCGAGTCCAGGGAAGATTTCATATTGGGTAAACTTCGACCGAACGTCAAACCCAAGTTCTTTTACCGCCGGGACGCCTCAACCATCGTCAAACGAAGATTCATAAACGAGTATCTAAACCAGAAGCTTTTCGAGATATGCTATCTGAAGAACGACCAGACGCCGTCTGAGGTTGAGACACAGGTCGCCGACTACCTGGCAAAACAGATTCCGCAATTCGACCTCATAGTGGTCTGCGATTTCGGCCACGGTCTTATCACAAAAAAATTGATTCGTCTGATAGAGGATAAGGCCAAAGTGCTTGCTGTCAATGTTCAGACCAACGGCGCCAACGTCGGATTTAATCTTGTTACAAAATATCACAGAGTCAATTTCGCTTGCCTTGATGAGCCCGAGGCCCGGCTTGCCTGCCAAGACAGGTTCGGCTGGGTACAACATCTCGCCAGGGTAATCGCCGGACAGATAAACAGCGATTATCTGATTATAACACAGGGGAAAAACGGTTCAGTCGGTGTCAATTCGCACGGCCGGTTCAATCAGACACCCGCCTTTTCCTCCATTGTTGTTGACCGAATAGGGGCAGGCGATGCCTTCTTTGGCTTCACGGCTCCCTGCTTTGCACGGCGGATGCCGCTCGATTTGGTCTCTTTCATCGGAAACGCAGTCGGTGCGATTGCCGTCCAGATTGTCTGCAACAGGGAGCCGGTCGAGCCGGGCAAACTGTTTCAGTTTATCCACACTCTATTACGCTAATGGGGGAACTAAAATGAGACGCCTTGCTCGAAATTACTATCTGCAAATCGAGCAGTTGCTCAAATCCGTTCTTGTTGCGGATAGTGAGCGAAACGAGCTTGATTTCTGCGATGGTATCGCCCGTGCCGTTGAGCTTATCGTGCTTCAGGCGGACGCTGACGGCAAACTGATGTTTATTGGCAACGGCGCCAGTGCCGCAATTTCAAGTCATCAGGCCACCGATTTCTGGAAGAACGGACAAATAAAAGCGATTGCGTTCAACGACGTCTCGGGGCTGACCTGCATATCCAATGACTTTGGCTATGAGCACGTTTTTGAAAAGCCAATTGAGATGTTCGCCGAGCCGATGGATGTGCTTGTTGCCATCAGCAGTTCAGGCCAGTCGGAGAATATCCTGCGCGGTGTTGCCGCCGCAAGGCAAAAGGGCGCAAAAGTGATTACCCTGTCCGGCTTCGACAGGACTAATTCCCTGCGACTGCTTGGCGACATAAACTTTTATGTCCCCTCGTCTCATTACGGCCACGTCGAGGTCGTTCATCTTTCTATATGTCACTGTTTGCTTGACATCATTGTCCAGAAGAAAGCCGGCATGACAAAATATGCCGTTGGCGATGTGGCCAGCCGTAATAAGCGTTTGATTATGGAGACCGTCGACTAGAAGGCGGCTTTTGTTTCCGAATCTCGTCATCATCAGCAAAAATAGCGGAAAACATCAGGGATAAAGAAGGAAAGGCACAAATGAATAGATTTAAGACTGTTCTGGTTACGGGCGGTGCAGGTTATGTAGGAGCCGTTCTTGTCACCAAGCTGCTCAAAAAAGGATATAAAGTTAGGGTGCTTGACCTTTACATCTACGGTGACAATGTTCTGGACAGCGTCAGGGGTAATCCCAATTTGACCGAGGTAAAATGCGATATCAGGGACGCGGCGCTTCTCGAAAAACAAATCCTCGGCACCGACGCGATTATACACCTCGCCTGCATCTCAAACGACCCAAGCTACGAGCTGAACCCCGCTCTGGGCAAATCTATTAATTATGACGCATTTCTTCCGCTGGTGCAGATCGCCAAAAAGAACAGAGTGAAAAGATTCATTTACGCCTCCAGCTCCAGCGTCTACGGCGTCAAGAACGTTGCCGAAGTTACCGAGGACCTACCGCTGGAGCCGCTGACTGATTACTCGAAGTACAAGGCCGAATGCGAGAAGGTGCTGCTCAGCGAGGCAACGGATGATTTCATTGTAGTCATCTTAAGGCCTGCAACGGCGTGCGGTTATTCTCCCCGGTTGCGGCTGGACCTAACCGTCAATCTGCTGACAAATCACGCAATCAACAAAGGCAAGATAACCGTCTTCGGCGGCGAGCAGATGCGACCTAACATCCACATCGAGGACATGACCGACCTCTACATTCTTCTGTTGGAGCTGCCGGACGAAAAAATACACAAGAGGATATACAACGCCGGATATGAAAACTATAAGGTCAATGAAATCGCCGGGATAGTCCGCTCCGTTGTGGGCAACGACACGCCGATAGAAACAGTGCCTACCGACGATATTCGCTCGTATCAGGTCTGCTCAAAGAAAATAAAAATAGAGTTGGGGTTTGTGCCGAGGTATACCGTTAAGCAGGCCGTTGTCGGATTGACAGATGCTTTCCGAGCAGGCAGGATTCACCTCCCTATGACGGACATTCGCTACTATAATATCAAGACGATGCAAGCGTTAAATCTGAAGTGAAGACACGCTATATCTTCCAAATCGCGGGAAAAAATCCCAAATTGTATGCCTATCTGGAGGTTATTTATGGGACAAGAAATTGATTTATTGGTCAACTACCCTAAAACGAAACGCAACGTTGAAGAACGCGGCAATTCTAAAACTGAAGAAGACCGCCGCATCGCCCGTAAATTTGGAAAGGAATATTTTGACGGCGATCGCCGATATGGCTACGGCGGATATTCTTACCATCCGAGATTCTGGCAGCCGGTCGTCCCTGCGTTCAAGGAGCATTTCAACCTGACGTCGTCCAGTTTTGTCCTGGATGTCGGGTGCGGCAAGGGTTTTATGCTCCACGATATGGTCCAGCTTATACCAGGGATTACTGTTCGCGGAATCGATATTTCTGAGTACGCCGTTGCCAATGCGATAGATGATATGAAGCCATATATACAGGTCGCAAATGCCACGAAACTACCCTTTGATGATAAGTCCTTTGACGTGGTTATCTCAATCAATACAGTGCATAATCTGAATCGCAGGGACTGTGCTCAGGCCTTGCGGGAAATCGAACGTGTCAGCAAAGGCAAAAGCTTCATTACCGTCGATGCGTACCGCAACGAGAAGGAAAAAGCGGCCATGATGGCTTGGAATCTAACCGCCAGGACCGTCATGCACCTCGACGAGTGGAAGGATTTTTTCAAAAAGGTCGGTTACAGTGGGGACTACTACTGGTTTATACCATGAACAGGTTCTTCACGGCAGGCGAGACGGAAGGTATTCATAGTCTGTTGAAACAGAATATCGAGGTCGCGATTGAGTTACTTAGACGCATGAAGCGCATACGCTTTGTGGAGGAGACAATTGCCGAAAGGTATTCGCAATGGAAGATGCGCTGCCCGACGCACTTATGTACCGGTCAGGAGGCCATCGCCGCCGGCGTTTGCACTGCATTGCGGCCGGATGATTTTGTCGTCAGTTCCCACCGTGCCCACGGGCATTACCTGGCTAAGGGTGGGGATCTTAAGAAGATGCTTGCCGAGATATATGGCAAAGCCGCTGGCTGCTCCAAAGGCAGAGGCGGTTCCATGCACTTGAATGACCTGAGCGTTGGCTTTAAGGGCAGCACAGCTACCGTCGGCGGCACGATTCCGGTGGGCGTGGGATTGGCTTTGTCGATTCGGCTCCAGGGGACCGACCAGGTGAGTTGTGTATTTTTCGGCGACGCAGCCACAGAAGAAGGTGTTTTCTATGAATCAGTCAACTTCGCCGTGCTGAAAAACCTTCCTGTGTTTTTTGTTTGTGAGAATAACTTATACTCAGTCCAATCCCCATTGCGGGTTCGCCAGCCAGAGGGCAGAGAAATCTGGCGCATGGTCAAAGGCTTCGGTTGCGACAGCGCTGTGGGAGACGGCAACGATGTTCTGGAAGTCTACACAAAGGTTATCGCTGCCCTTGAGGCCATCCGTTCTGGTAATGGGCCCTGTTTCTTTGAGTTCGCGACCTACAGATGGCGGGAGCACTGCGGCCCGAATTTTGACGAGGAACTGGGTTATCGGCCCAAAGGAGAATACCTGCGATGGAAGAAGCGTGACCCGATACTGCTGTTAGAGTCAAGACTGCTTGGCGAAAACGTTACATCAAAAGAGGAGCTTCACGAAATGGAGGTCTCGATTCGTCAGGAAATCGAAGACGCCTTTGTGTATGCTGAGAACTCACCGTTTCCCGATGCGCGCGAGGCTTTTTCGGGTCTCTTCAAAGAGGAGTCGATCTGATGGCTCGTATCATTACGTTTGCCAAGGCAATCAACGAGGCCCTCTTCACCGCTATGGAATTGGATTCCGCCGTAATATGCTACGGGCTCGGTGTAGACGACCCGAAAGGTGTATTCGGTACAACCTTGGGGCTGCGGGATTGGTTCGGCCCCGAACGGGTCTTTGATACCCCCACGTCTGAAAACGCCATAACCGGTATTGCTATCGGTGCGGCACTGAACGGAGTCCGTCCCGTTGTTACTCACCAGCGGCTGGATTTCTTTTTGTTAGCGATGGACCAGCTCGTTAACAACGCCGCCAAGTGGCATTATATGTTCGGCAGCCGAAATTCGGTGCCGATAACGATTCGTCTGATTCTCGGAAGGGGCTGGGGCCAAGGGCCGACCCACTCACAGAATTTGCAGGCCTGGTTTGCACATATACCGGGTTTGAAGGTCGTTATGCCGACCACGGGCGCTGACGCAAAGGGCCTGCTTCTGTCCAGTATATTTGACGACAATCCGGTTGTCTTTCTCGAACACCGCTGGCTCCATAACCTCGAAGGCGATGTTCCGCAAGGGGACTACCGTGTGCCTATTGGCAAGGCTGCACTACTAAAGCAGGGTAACGATGTCTCGATTGTTTCACTTTCCTACATGACTATCGAGGCATTGCATGCCGTTGAAGTGCTTGAACAGCAGGGTATTGCCTGCGACCTGCTTGATTTACGGGCGCTTTGCCCCATCGATTGGGAAACAATCTTCGCTTCTGTCCGCAAGACCGGAAGATTGGTTGTATTAGATACGGCCTCGGTCACAGGTTCGTTTGCAGGGGAGATTATCGCCCGTGTGGTCGAGGTATGCTTCGATTGTTTAACGCAGGCGCCACGCCGCGTAGCGCTGCCGGATTTTCCGACTCCGACAAGCCCGGCCTTGGTGCGGGGGTTCTACAAACAGGCGGAAGACGTTATTACTGCGGTCGGCCAGGTGCTGCAAAGGGACCTTGTGATACCGGACCTGCAGGCCCGGCGTAACTTCCCGCACGATGTCCCAGGCGACTGGTTCAAAGGACCGTTTTAATTGAGGAAAAACTATGCAGATTGACAAGACAAAAGCCGCTATTCTAGTTGAGCAGCATAAACCACTGGTAGTGGCTGAATTGGAATTGCCGGATGTGTTATCCTTCGGCCAGGTTCTGGTGAAAGTCCATTACAGCGGCATCTGCGGCGCCCAAATCAATGAAATCGAGGGTGCCAAAGGGCCGGATAAGTTCCTGCCTCATTTGTTAGGGCATGAGGGCTCCGCAACTGTCTTGGACGTTGGTCCAAGCGTCAAAACAGTGAAAAAGAACGACCGGGTGGTTATGCACTGGCGCCCCAGCGACGGGATTCAATGTGAACCGCCTGCCTATAAATGGAATGGTCGCAAGGTCAATGCCGGATGGGTTACTACTTTTAATGAGTATGCCATCGTTTCCGAGAACCGACTCACCGTTATTCCCGACGACTTCGATATGAAACTGGCCCCACTGTTCGGATGCGCTGTAACTACGGCTATGGGTGTCATTAACAACGATGCCCGGGTCAAAATCGGTCAATCGGTTGTGGTCTTTGGTGTTGGCGGCGTCGGCTTGAATATCGTGCAGGCGGCCGATATGGTTTCAGCTCACCCGATTATCGGCGTTGATTTGTATGACCAGAAGCTGGAGATGGCTAAACGGTTCGGCGCGACGCACTGTTTTAACTCAAATAGCAAATTGGACTTTGGCGAGAAGATACGGAAAGTTGTCGGTCAGAAGGGCGCTGATGTGGTCATTGATACCACCGGAAACTGCAGGATGATTGAGTTAGCTTATGAACTTACCCATCCGGACGGTAGGACCATCCTTGTCGGTGTGCCGCGGAAAGAGAATAAGGTATCTATTTATACCCTCCCCCTGCATTTCAAGAAAGTTCTCAAGGGTTCTCACGGTGGCGGCGCTGAGCCGCACATTGATATCCCGCGCTACATTTGGCTGTGCCAATGTGGAAAGATGAAATTGGACGGGCTGATTACCCACGAATTCAGTTTGGACCGAATCAATAACGCCATAGAGGTTGTCAAAAGCGGTCAAGCAGGCAGGGTGGTGTTGGTTATGAACCACAATCGGCAGGGCAATCCTGCTTCATCCTCCGTGGGTTGACGATTATTGGCGAGCGATTCAAAAAAGGGGACGTCGGAACATGTCCATAAGCCGTAAGCACATCATATCTGAAGAAAGGAAGCACTGTGCCGTCTGCGGCGGCAACGGTCTTGAGGTTGTCATTGAGCTGCCTGGTTTGCCATTAACAGATACGTATTGCAGAGAGCCGGTGAAGGATCCAGTTGGGGGTATTGACCAGCAGCTTTTAATCTGTAATAAGTGCCATCATGCACAGCTTGCTAAACGGGTGAATCCCGCTGTTCTTTACGGCGAGAATTATAACTTCCGTACTTCGGCCAGCGAGACAGCCCGGCGTGGGACCGGCTTTTTCTTGTCTATGCTGGACGACATCACGGGTAAAAGGCGTTTTAGCTGTGTCCTCGACGTCGGCTGCAACGACCTGTATCTGCTCAAACAACTGCAAAACCGGTGTGACGTGCGGGTGGGAATTGACCCTCTGTGGGCGTCAAAGGAGAATCAAAGAGACGACAATAGCATTATTCTTATCGGGGCGGCTATTGAGGACGTCGACCTTAATTCAGTCCTTGATGCTCCTGCCGAGCTTGTTGTTTGCCGGCATACTCTCGAACATATTTACGAACCACGAGAAGTTTTGCAGCGGCTGTTCACGGCAACGGCAGAAAACGCGTTGTTTTTGTTTGAAGTGCCTGGTTTCGATGCGCTGGTGCGCAGACTCAGGTTTGACCAGATATTTCATCAACACCTTCAGTATTTCTCACTTGCCTCTTTTCAGCGATTGGTTAAAGATGTAGGCGGGGTATACATCGGCCACAGGGAGAACTATCATGACTGGGGGGCGATGGTGGTGGCTTTTGCCAAACAGCGTGATTGCAAGGGGCCGGGCGTCAGGAATACTTCGGATATATTTGGTGTGCCGGCGATCCGCAAACGGTATGCCGCCTTTAGGCGGCAGGCGTCCGGCACAAACAACGTGCTGAAGATGTTTGAGGGCACAACGGTTTACGGTTACGGCGCCGCGCAAATGCTGCCTGTTCTGTCGTATCACCTGAATAATGATTTGTCAGCTCTAAAGGCGATTTTGGATGACGACATGTCCAAAGACGGCCTGCATTACTCGAATTTGCCGGTTACCGTTCGTCATACGGGAATTGCCACGGATATTGACACTGCATCGGTGTTCATTACAGCCGTTGATAATGCCGGGGCGATAATGAGTAAGCTGCTGACGCGACGTCCCCGGCACATCCTGTATCCATTTCCTGTTATCTAAGGGAAAGATAGGAAGGTAAGCAAGAAATGAATCTCAGACTTGAAGGAAAGCGTGCATTAGTTACCGGCGCCGGCCGTGGTATCGGGCGTGCTATCGCCCTTGGCCTGGCCCGGGAAGGCGCTCGTGTGGCAGTTGTATCACGAACAGCGGCTGATATTGAGAAAATAGTTGGCGAGATGGGAGGGACGGTGCCGGGACACTATGGACTGGCGATGGACCTGATGCCAGAGGGAGCGCCGGGAAAACTGATGCGCAATCTGGGAAAGGCGGGTTTTTATCCCATTGACATCGTCGTTCATAACCTAGGCGGCACTTTGGATATTACCGATCCACTGGCTTCTATAGATGACTGGCGTAAAGTCTGGCGGTTCAATCTCGAAGTCGCCATTGAGCTGAACCTGATGCTTGTTCCGGCTATGCGCGAGCGGCGATGGGGCAGAATAGTCAACGTCTCATCCATTTCGGCCATGGAAAACCATGGCCCAGTAACTTACTGCGCCGTAAAAGCCGCTCTGACCGCTTATGCGAGAAGTATAGGCAGGGTACTCGCCCCTGACGGCATTGTGGTCACGGCCATTTTGCCGGGAGCGATATTCACTGAAGGCGGCTATTGGGATACTGCATCCAAAGAACGACCCGAGCATGTCCGGAAGTACCTGGCGGAACGTATGGCAATTCATCGCTTTGGCACTCCGGATGAAATCGCCGACGCGGTGGTTTTTTTGTGCTCCGACAAGGCATCCTTCTTTATCGGTTCAGTGGTTCCTATCGATGGCGGCCAAGGACGGAGCTTCTTCGGACAGTGATTTTGAATTGCATATTTAAGCAGGTGTGCGGATGAACCAGGATCTTAGGAAAAAGATTGTTCAAATGGTCTATAACGGGAAAGACGGCCATATCCCGAGTGCCTTCTCCATTATTGATATTATTGAAGTGCTTTATCGCAAGCACCTGAAGTTTGACCCGAAAAATCCAAAGTGGAAGGAGCGAGACTATTTTGTTCTGAGTAAGGGACACGGCTGTCTGGCGTTGTATGTTATCCTCAGGGAACACGAATTTCTTACGGAGAACGATATTGATATGTTCTGTAAGCCCGGGGGCATTTTGGGGGAACACCCTGACTGCACAAAAGTCCCGTGTGTTGAAGCGTCCACGGGTTCTTTGGGGCATGGTTTCCCGTTCGCCGTCGGTATCGCTTTGGGGCTGCGCATCCGTAATATGTCGAATAAAGTGTATGTTCTTGTCGGAGACGGCGAGTGCCACGAGGGGACTATATGGGAGGCCGCCAATGTGGCTAATAATCTACAACTTGGTAATCTCTGTGCAATTGTGGATTGGAACGGTTCTGCTGCCCAGCTTATGCCGAGGGACGACCTTCCCACGAAGTGGAAGGCATTCGGCTGGAGGACAATTGAAGTTGACGGTCATTCAAAACAACAGTTAAATTCGGCGTTTTCAAATGTCAGTTTCAGTCTTCAAGGCACGCCGACGGTAATAATTGCAAGGACCGTCAAGGGAAAAGGTGTGCCTATGCTTGAGGGTCACGGAAAGTGGCACCATAGAATTCCCAATGAAGTGGAATATAAACAGATTATGGAGGCGATAGCCAGGCCATGAAGGAAATAAGACAACAATTTGCAGATACAATGCTGGAAGTAGGCCAATGTGACCCCAATCTTGTGGTATTGGTTGGCGACATAAGCCATTTTGTCCTACAGCCTTTTGCGAATGCCTGTCCCGGCCGCTACTATAACGTAGGTATTTGTGAGCCGACCATACTTAGTATGGCTGCAGGATTGTCTAAAATGGGTTTTTATCCTGTAGTTCATACAATTGCCCCTTTTATAGTCGAGAGGTCCTTCGAACAAATCAAGCTTGATTTTTGTTATCAGCAACTGGGCGGCAATCTGGTGACGGTAGGAAGTGCTTTTGATTATTCCAACCTGGGCTGCACACACCACTGCTACGGCGATTTTGCATTGCTCAAAACCTTGCCTAATACGCAAATTATATATCCTGCCAGCCCGCTTGAATTCGACACGCTCTTCCGACAAACGTACCGGAGCGGCAAATTGACCCTCTTTCGCATACCATCGCACCAGCACGCCCAAGAATTTAGCTTCGGTGAGATTCAGTTCGGCAAAGGTATCAAGGTCGTCGACGGCAGTAATCTGACTATCGTTGTGACCGGCCCGCAGTTGCGTAACGCCCTGGCGGCGAGAGAGGCATTGAGCGGAATGGGGTGGGATGCCGAAATTTTGTATATCCACACCATTCGTCCTCTGGATACGGACCTGATTTGCACCAGTTTGCAAAAGACCCGTCGTGTTTTGGTTGTTGAGGAGCATATGCGCAGCGGCGGGCTTGGCGACGATGTGCTTCGTGTCACCAGAGACATTTCAGACCTG
>CAZKZX010000012.1:0-16478 GCA_964557335.1 uncultured Methanomicrobia archaeon
TGGTTCTTCTGCAGCTGTGACTGTATCCACGTTAATGGCTCTTTCTGAGAGTCTTGGAATGGGTTTGAAGGATTACGAAATTGCTAAAATAGGGCATGAAGTAGAACGTTACGTGCAAGGAACAGCAAGCCAAGCAGACACTTTAGTTACGTCTATTGGTGGAGTGGTGTTAATAGCCGGTACTGAAACGTTGAAAATTAATTTTTTAAGTATGCCAATTGTAATAGGTGCCACAGGAATTACTAGGTCGACAGGCGATATTATAAAAATGGTTGCAACGTTGAAAACTAGATATCCGAAAATTGTCGGGAGTATCATATCTTTAATAGGAGAAGTAACACGCCAAGGAAAGTCAAAATTGATTGAAGGGGATATCACAGGTATAGGCGAACTCATGGATATCAATCAAGGGCTTCTTGAGTCATTAAGAGTAAGCTCTTTAGAGTTAAACAAGTTGATCTATGGTGCAAGAAGAGCTGGTGCATGTGGGGCGAAGTTAACTGGCGCCGGTGGCGGGGGATGTATGTTTGCAATTACACAAGGTGCCAATATCGGAAAGGTTACTAGAGAGATAAAAATACAAGGTGGGCGACCAATAAAAGCTAGTTTTTCAGATACGGGCGTAGCTGTCGACTAAGCTAAATTAAGATTCGGTGCAACAATGATATTGCTGAAAATTGGGGGGTCTATCCTAACTGAAAAGAGCAAAGAAGGCACTATTGCACCTGAAAAATTGACGATGATAGCTAAACAAATAGCAGATTCTGATGTTAAGGAGCTCGTCTTAATACATGGAGCAGGTTCTTTCGGGCACCCGCAAGCTTTGAAGCACTTACAGTGTGGATTTAATGCGAATGGAATATGGATAACTCACAAGATGGTCAGTCAATTAAATTCTATATTGATAGAAGAGCTTCAAGCCCATGGTATAGGTGCATTACCCATTCATCCTCTAAACTGCTCTATTTCAAATTTGGGGATGATAGAATACTTCGATTTAAACCCTATCAAGATGATGCTGGAAAATGATATACTACCCGTCATACACGGTGATGTAGTGTTAGATAAGTACATTAAATTTAGCATACTTTCAGGTGACCAAATAATCGCTCATCTAGCGAGGGAATTGAAGCCGCATAAAGTTGGCGTTGGTACTAACGTTGATGGGGTATTGTATAAAGGTAGAACTCTAAGGTACTTACGTCCGGCAGACTTTGACTGCTTAAAACGGGAAATAAAAGGATCAGATAGTATGGATGTTACGGGAGGAATGCTTAAAAAGGTAAGTGAACTTGTAGAACTTGCCAATTTTGGTATAAGCTCTCAAATATTTAATGCAGATGTTACAGAGAATGTAACGAAATTCTTGACTACATGTGACGAGTTTGGTACAGTTATTACGAAAAAAGATGATAACAGATAGGAAAATTGAACATCTGATGTTGTGCTCCGAAAAGGAGGTCGAATCGGGAAAAACTGGTTTTGATGATATTAATTTAATTCACAAGGCGCTCCCAGAAATATCAAAGGCAGAAATCGATGTCAAAACCACTTTTTTGGGCAGAGTTTTAAGAGCACCTATTTTTATAGCTGGAATGACTGGTGGGCACCCTGACACCATAAAGTTCAACGCAGCTCTCGCACAATCCGCTGAAAACCTCGGTATAGGTATGGGAGTCGGAAGCCAACGAGCAGCTGTAGAGCATCCTGAGCAAGAAGCATCATTTAAAATCGTTAGGGATCTTGCTCCCAATGCTTTTATTGTTGCAAATATCGGAATTCCACAAGTTAAAACATATGATTTGAAAACTATCGAAAATATAATTCATATGATCCAAGCTGATGCTCTCGCAATTCACCTCAACTTTTTGCAGGAAGCAATACAACCGGAAGGTGAAACAGACGCTGATGGTTGTCTCGACGCTATAGAAGGAGTTTGTAATTCATTAACAGTTCCTGTACTAGTTAAAGAAACAGGGGCGGGTATCTCTAAGGAAATAGCTGAAATGCTCAAAAACACTGGTGTATCAGCCATAGATGTTGGTGGGCGAGGCGGCACAACTTGGGCTGGAGTTGAATCTTTTCGTGTAAGCGAGAGCCCAGTCTCAAAAAGACTTGGCACTACCTACTGGCATTGGGGTATCCCTACTCCAATATCTATACTTGAGTCACGTATATTACCTACGATCGCTACAGGTGGAATCAGAAATGGTCTGCACGTAGCCAAGGCCTTAGCGCTTGGCGCTTCTCTTTGCGGCATGGCCCTGCCACTCGTAAAGCCGGCGTTGCAAAGCCACGAAAAGGTCACAGAAGAGCTAAAAACTGTAATTGAAGAGTTAAAAGTAGCTATGTTCCTCACAGGCTGCGAAAAGCCTGTTGATCTTGTAAGAATTCCAATTACCATTACCGGTGAGACTAAACAGATTCTCGAACAACGTGAGTTTAACGTATATGAGATCGTAAAAAGGAGATATTAACGGAGATGGAAATAGAGATTAACGCAGTAGGGGGCTATGAAGAAATTGGCCGTAATATGACTGCTATTAGAGTCGACGATGATTTATTCGTAGTTGATATGGGATTAAGACTTGACAGAATCGCGATTCACGAAGATGCAGAAATTGAAAATATGCATCCAATTGACCTTATCAAGATGGGAGCCATCCCAAATGACACTGTACTTTCTCATCTAAAAGACTCAGCTAAAGCGATAGTATGCACCCATGGACATCTTGATCACATAGGAGCTGTGCCTAAGTTAGCCCACAGATATGACGCCCCTATAATAGCAACCCCATTTACGGCCGAGTTAATAGTACAGCAAATAAGAGCGGAAAAGAAGTATGGCGTCGAAAATCCGGTTTACACGCTTGACGTAGGGCAGACTTATCAAATTACGCCAGATGTAGCAGTTGAATTTGTAAGAACAACACACAGCATAATTGATCCGGTTTTTGCAGTGTTTCACACGCCTGAAGGAGCAATAGTATATGCAAATGATTTCAAGTTTGATAGAACTCCGGTGATAGGCAAACCGCCTGATTTTAATCGGATAAAAAAGCTTGGCAAAGAGGGCGTTCTTGCACTGATAGTAGAAAGCACCAGAGTAAAGCAATCTGGTAAAACTCCCTCAGAGCAGATTGCCAAAGATCTCGTTAGGGATGTTTTGCTGGGCACTGAAGAGAACGAGCAGGGTTTCCTTGTCACAACATTTTCATCCCATATTGCTAGAATAAAATCAATTGTTGAAGCAGCACGAGACATGGATAGACGCCCACTTCTCTTAGGAAGATCAATGGAGAAATATGTTGGCACCGCTGAAAGAATGGGATACATTGAACTTCCTGATAACGTCGGCTTATTCGGGAACAGGAGATCCGTAGATAAGATGCTTAAGAGAATTATGGAAGATGGTAAAGAGAAGTATCTCCTTATTATAACAGGGCATCAAGGAGAGCCAGAATCAATGCTGACACGGGTTGCTAACGAGTCAACACCTCTCGAAGTAATGAGTGGTGACAAAGTTGTGTTTTCAGCAGAAGTAATACCGACTCCGATTAATGAAGCAAATAGGTATTCGCTTGAGACGAAGCTTAAAATGAAAGGGGCGAGAATTTATAGGGACGTTCATGTTTCCGGACATGCTGCGAGAGAAGATCATTGGGAACTTATTAGAATGCTCAAACCAACTCATATTTTCCCCACACACGGAGATCTGTCTATGACCGCTTCGTATGTGGAGCTTGCTGAAGAGGCTGGGTATAGCCTTAGAAACGATATACATTTACTAAGAAATGGGCAAAACATGAGGATAGTTGGGTGAGCAATAATGCTTACACCTCCCAAATGCAGTTATGATGAGATAAATAGCTTTACAGTCAAGTGATCCATTCAAAATAGTTAATTCGAGGTAATTGAATGCGAGAGTTACAAGATGACTTGAAAATTAAAAAAGAGATCATTAACAAAGCATTAAACGATTGCCTTCCGATTAGTTTTCCGGAAGAGCTTCACGTAGCTGCTAGATATCTCATCGATTCTGGCGGAAAAAGACTCCGCCCAGCCGTGCTTCTCCTAGCAGCAGAAGCCGTCAAACCTGATATAGATCTTACCGATATTCTCCCAGCTGCAGTCGCGGTTGAACTTGTTCACAATTTTACTATCATACACGACGACATAATGGATGAGGATATCACAAGGCATGGCATTGAAACAGTTCACGTTAAATGGGGCATATCAAAAGGTTTGATAGCCGGAGATACCCTTTATGCAAAGGCATTTGAAGCACTTACATATACTAAGACACGCCCTGAAAACATTGTAAAATGCCTACGGCTTCTTTCCAAGACCTGTGCAAACATCTGCAGTGGTCAGTGGCTAGACATCAGTTTCGAAAACAATAAGTGGATAACAGAGCAAGAGTACATTGAAATGGTTGAACAAAAGACTGCTGTGATATATGCTGCCGCGGCGGCTATGGGTGGAATCTTGGCAGATGCCAACAGTGAAGAAATAAACGCTTTGTGGGATCTTGGAATAGCGATGGGCATAGGTTTTCAAATTAGAGATGATGTACTCGACATAATTACCCCGTTCGAAATTCTTGGTAAAGATAGAGCAAGTGACCTTGTTGAAGGGAAAATGACATTAATTATGATTCATGCACTGCATCACGGTGTTAAGCTTGAGATCAAACCTAATATGTCAGAGCAAGATATTGAAAGAGCAATTCAGCTACTACAAAATTCTGGCTCTATAGGTTACGCTATGATGAGAGCCAAGGAGTTAGTAAATTTGGGAAAATCAAAACTCTCCGTACTGAAAGACACGGCCGCTAAGCAAGAACTCCTTGCGCTAGCCGACTACATGATCGAAAGGGAATATTAGCATCTGTTCTTTAGAGGGAATCCGAAGTGGATCCTGAAACAATTAATAGCCTAATTAAAAAATATGCTCTCTATAATGCCTATAAGCATAATGGGAAGGCGGATGGGGGCGCAGTAATATCAAAACTAATGGGTGAGTACCCAGAACTTAGACCTGTTGTAAAGGACATATTAAAAGTACTACCTAATGTGATTGAAGGGGTTAACAACCTCACGCTGCAAGAACAACGGAAGCTGCTTGAAAGTCTCGCGCCGGAGCTTTTGAATCAAGTAGTGTCAGACGAAAAAAAAGAGAAGCTACCCGAATTGCCAAACCATAAAAATATCATCATGAGATTTGCTCCCAACCCAAATGGCCCTCCGACACTGGGTAGTGCTAGGGGAATTGTAATAAACTCTGAATATACGCAAACGTACAGCGGCACTTTCATCCTTCGCTTTGATGATACTGACCCGCAGACAAAGCGCCCTATGCTAGAAGCTTATGATTGGTATATAGAAGATTGTGAATGGCTTCAGACGAAGCCTGATCTAGTTGTAATCGCTTCCGATAGGATGGCAATTTACTATTCCTATGCTGAGAAACTTATGAAACTTCGAGCAGCTTACGTGTGCACATGTGCGCAAGAAGAATTCAAGCGGTTCAAAGAAGCAATGATCCCTTGTCCAGATCGAGACAGAACCGCTGACGAAAATCTGAAACTGTGGAACGATATGCTCCATGGTTTCTTTAGAGACAAAGAGGCCGTGTTGAGGATTAAAACCGATATAAAACATAAAAATCCAGCTTTGAGAGATTGGATATGTTTCAGAATTATAAACGCACCACATCCGCGAGGTTTAGAGTATCGCGTTTGGCCTATGCTTGACTTTGAGTCAGCAATAGAAGATCACCTACTCAATGTCACTCACATATTAAGGGGTAAAGACTTGCGGGATAGCGAGGGGAGACAGCAGTTTCTGTACAACTATCTTGGGTGGCAGTACCCAATAACAATACACTGGGGTAGGATCAGCATTTACGAATTTGGTAAGTTCTCAACAAGTGAAATTAAAAAGGCAATCGAAAAAGGAGTTTATCGAGGGTGGGATGACCCAAGACTTCCTACAATACGTGCTTTGAGACGTAGGGGATTTCATCCAGAAGCATTAAGGCGTTTCATGATAAGTCTTGGTGTTAGTGAATCTGATATAAGAATCAGCCTTGAAAATCTCTATGCTGAAAATAGAAAAGTAATTGACGTTTCTACACGCAGATACTTCTTCGTAAAAGATCCAGTGAGAATGGAAATCGTCGGAGTTGCGCCGGCTATAGCGAGACCGCCTTTACATCCGTCGTTAAAACTTGGATTCAGAGAGATAAAAGTCGGATCAGAAGTGTTTATAAGTTCAGATGATATTAAATTTGCTCCAGGCGATATAATACGACTTAAGGATCTTTATAATGTAAAAATAGCTCGCTTAGAACCATTAGTTGCAGAGTACTCTGGCGATGAAAGAACTAGGCGACTGAAAATAGTCCATTGGGTGCCAACAAATGGCTTGAAGGTTGAAGTTTTGACTCCAGAAGGGATTGATGATGGCATAGGAGAGGAGGGTATTGCATCAGAATTAAACAATGTAGTTCAATTTGAACGCTACGGGTTTGTACGGATTGATGAAATTATAAAACACGATAATGAAACAAAAATTATAGCGTATTTCACACATCACTAGTGGAAGATAACAGTAGATAGTGATTCTCTATCTCCAATTACGTCAGCAATGGTTAAATAAGCACACCAGACATAAAAGTGCACGTAGCAAACGAAATCCAAGCTGCACAAAGCTTGCCACAAAAAGGTTGAAGAGCTAGCTGTAGGTCTAAGAATTTATTATAACAAGTAGCAGCGAAATAGTAACGGCTGCTATTATAACAGAAATCCCAAGTGCCCCCCCCATTGCCATTATCGCATTTACAGTGCTTGCAAGTTGAGCGGTTTTATGCGATCCAAATACCGAAACACCCTTTGCATACTTAGTATTCATGCCTACAGACACAGGCTCAAGGTCGTTTTGTGCTATCTCCACAAGTTCCATTATGACCTTTAGCAATCTCCCACTGTCTATTCTTGATCCAAGCAAATTGCTCCCCCGTGTGTTAACAACATGATTATCCGTGGTCATGACTTCAGCTTCATCTACTTTTAGGGCTTGTATTATTACGTCTCTCAAGTGTTCAACCATGTTATTTGCATCTATTAACACATAGGCAGTTTGCTGTCCGTCAACTTCAATAACCGCAACTTGAATTCCAAGATCCCCCATTCCCTCCTCTCGTAAAAACATCGGTTCTTGACTTGATACCCCAAGTCGAACTTCTCCCAATCGCTCTGAATTTGCTAGTCTTGACGATGCTTCTCTAACTGCATTAATTAAATCAAAAGAGCGCTTAGTGCCCGGCGATATAGAATGTGCGTAAGGAGCTGTACAGTTGTGCGCGTCGATTAAAGCGGCATACTTTGCTCCAAATATGCGGGCCTCAGCAGTGGCTAGGAGTCCAAGTCCATATTCTATATCTTCAGTCGATTCGGGGGATAACGTTGAAGTAAACAACAGCGAATTCCCAAACCTTTGTGCTAAAAGTTTTATATCATCTTCCTGGACCCTGATTGACCGTGACGCAAAATTGTGATAATCTATTTCATTTATTGCACTTTTTGCCGTTTCAACTATTTTGAATGACTCCTTTGATGAAACTAAATTAAAGTCGTGAGTGGCAGCACCGTGAGGAACAAATACTTTTCCTCCATCTAGGTTTTGGACAATTCGAATTGGTAGGTTTCCTCCTCCGATCTCTCCAAGTGGACCCGGATGTACAGAAGCAATAACAAACGTTGCTTTCAAGCGATCTTTTGTTTTAAAGGAAACAACAGTTACAGGGATGTCCACTGACTCTCCAATTTTTTTGAAGAATTCTTCCATCCCAGGAGCTCCGTCGATAGTTTGTGCAATATAATGCTTAATAAAGTCAATACCACTAACTCCAAAGGACTTTCGCACAGGAGCATCCATATACCGAATAAAAACTAGGGCTCCTATCGTAAAAACAGCACTTATCGCAATTAAGTTTAAAACGAAACCATTTATGTTGAATAAAGGCAAAAAAAAAGCGCCAAACAAAGTTTGAAGGGAAGCAGGAATTATAATTTTAAAAATATTTCTGCTAGCGACCGCCATCATTATGAGAACCCTAAACGCGAAAATTGCTCCAAGCGACATAACATAAGCCGAAATTGTTATTTGCCAACCTGTGAGAAAGGATAGCAGAGCTGCGATAGCGCAAAAACTGCTGATAATAATTGTGCTGATAAATGCCAGTAAGGAAGACTGGTTTATTGTTATATGACCACGAAATATTCGCACAAGTGGATAAGTCAATACAGAAGAAATTAAAGCAGGAAGTCCTATAAGAACAAAGCCAGCCACTAAATTTCCCTTCCATCCAAAATCAAATACGCCTAACCCTACTATTATTGAAAGGACTAGAGTGACTGGAATAGTGTTTTTCCAATGAGGGGCTGTAAAAACATATTTCATAAGCCCTGCCATTCGTTCTTCCATTCCGTTAACGACTTGTCTTTTTGGGAGTAATCTGCTCACATTCATTTTTATCCCTTTGCAGGATTGCATTTTTCCTCAAGTTTAAAATCCGATATTCTTAAAAACCCTCTATATTGTTCATCACGCCACACCTTTTTACAATTACCGATTGAAATACGTTTATTATAGATAGGGGCGTCAAGGACGAGCGTTTCATATTCGCCACCTTCTCCCATAACGTTCACGCGATATCTCTTGTTCAATCGAAACAGATCCTGTACTGCAGATACGTCCAATTTTCGTCCCAGCCATGATTTATCCATCCCATAAGCAGCGACTTGCACTACGATTATTTCCATTAGATCACACATATTGCTTAATAAGGTCGCTCCTTTATTCCATAGCGGGGCGTATACCTCAAGTTCAAGTTTATCACATAAAGCTTTTATACGCCGCATTTGATAATTTGAAGCAATAGCGCCAGCGACAACCCCATCTACGTTAAGACGAATAAGAATATTTTCAAGGACGTCTAACTCGTCTTGGTGCGATGCAGAGATTCTTGTTATTATAGGAATTTTAACAATCTCCGAAATTAATGTTGTGACATCTGCATAAGGAACATGGTACATATAAGAGTCTACGGAGGCCCTTATATTGACGAGTGTTACTACTTCGTGCTCGTTCATTGCCTGCATAAGGGCGTAAATAGAGTCCTTGCCACCGGAAACAAGTGCTGCTAAGCGCATATTAGTTTAAAAATTTACAAAAATATTACTTTCAGAGATGGTAAAAGTTCAATCTTCTAAAGGAGTTGCCTCGAGCACCTCAAGAGGTACATCTATAAGAGCTTTTCCAACAACCGATTTTGCTATCTTTATAGCGTGCGACTCGTTTTCGGCATTTACGATTTTTATTTCAAATATAAGCCCTACAAGGGCTGTTTTAGCAGCTAAATAGACGCTGTCGAACAGTTCTCCGCACGCGGGACACGACGTCGAACCAACTTCTACCTCTACTTTACTTAATTTAGGGTTCAAACGCTTACCAGCTTCCGAAATAGCTATACTTATGGCATCATCAACGGATTTTACATCTTTTACTAACCACGCCGCTTCAAGGGTGACGTAATAATTAGGCATGATTGACTATAAGTTAGCTATCGTAATTAACGTTTTCATTAAAGAACTTCAAAGTGAAGGCAATATTTTGTATTTGTTATTTTAGTTACTTTCTATGCTACGCGCTCTATCTATGAGTATGCCAATACGAACACCAGCATCTAACCATGCATGACCGTAACTAAAGCAAATTAAAGCATTTATCAAGTCCCCACTCTCTAAAAAATAATTTCCATCGTTATAATAGGACCGAGCCATTGTCATAAAATCTTTCGAATGTCTCAAATCTTCGTTGAATTCAATTCGTTCAATGGCCGTTCGCATTAACATTTCGTACTTAATCACTTTCTCGCGTAAGTCTGTCATGGTATTCGGCACCTGCAAATTTATAAAGGGAGTCCTCCTCGATAAAATGGAGTGAAGCTGGAACAATCAAGACATGCAACGGTGAGCCAAAATTATAATCTTTTAATCTTCTCATAATGTCAGCTTTTACGGCAGGTGATTCCGACCCTGCTCGTGCCACCCCGACTGCTAATGAATTTGCTAATTTGTCCCTTCCCTTTTTGTGTTCAACGTGAAGAAGCAATCGAATCGCTTTGTTTATTGTCATATATTCGTTTTGAATATCCATAAAGAGTAAGGTATGAAGATCATTGTGCAAATTCATCATTATGGTGTCATAAGGCACTTCCGAAATGATCGTGTATGGAAAGGGAACTGTAGCCGATTTTCCAAACCTGTAATTTTGAAGCCCCGTTAGGCCGCATACTGCCGAAGTAATTGAAGCACCATGTATGAGACGAGTTTTGATTCCTTTGTCATAAGCCCGTAATCTTAAGTCAACGTGGGTGGTCGAGATCATTGAATCTCCGGCACTTAAAAAGACCACATCTTTAACTTGCGCATCCTTTAAGATTGTCTCTTGTGGGAATTGTTCTACTTGCTCCCGAGTCAAAAAGATAATCTTCTTGTCGTAAAGCTCCTCAAGCTTTTCAATCGTAGTTCCTATAAGCGTTGAAGTATAACATTCAGCATAAACCACATCTGCCTTTTTTATTAGGTTAAAGCCCTTAATAGATATATCCTGATCATCAAAGAGCCCAAGACCTATAAACGTCAGCAACCCTATCACCCGCTCTATAAACATCATAGTATTCAAGTGAATTACAGCATATTAGAAGGCTAACATATCCTATTTATTTTTTATCAGAAATAAAAAATCGTCGGCATTTGTGCATATATTAACAGCTCTTATCATAAAAGTGTTAACAATCTAAGTTATTACAGATTATAAAGAGTGCAAAATGTTACATTTTACTATTACACCGAAATAAAATTAGTAAGATTGAATAATTCTAAAAGTCGTGTGCATAACTATGAGACTAGAAAAAGATGCCTAAAACAAGATATTTAATATTAGTTTCTTATATGATTAGAGCGCGTGAACTTTCATTTAGTTTTTTTTTTCTACATTGACGCAATCAAGACAGAAGACAGCCAGAGAAATTATTAAAATTTCTGTCTTATCAAAAATTGTTCGCGCTCTCGCATTTAGTCTTTAGATACCTGCAATCTTAAATCATTCGTGTAATAGAATTATACATTTTCATGCGTCAATAACTGAATGACAGTAATAGATAGAGGTGTAAAGATAGCAAATGATGACAGCAAAAAAGAGTTTTCCTAACTATGTAATTAGTTCACTGGTTGATCATTCTAAGAGTTGAACATATGTGGTTAAAAAATAGGGGGGTTCCAATTGCCCATATAAAAATATATTAATTTAAGCATTTATGTGTGAGTAAGAGCAACAAAAAGACTCTAGAGATAATAAAACTGTTATGGTCACACTATGGTCTATCCCTAATGCTGCGCTTACAAGTTAATTTAAATTAACGCGCTACAATGAATTCTACAACATTTTTCACTCAACCAATCCCGAGAAATGTAAACATCAGCATCACGCTGACGCCCTCGTCCTTTCCTTTATACGTCAAAAAATCCTTAGAACTCCAGTTCAACAATAAGCTCCGACAAGTAAAATATGATAAGTGCTCTTTAAGGGTATTAAATTGATAAGCCTTGCTATGTTAATCCCAACATAATAAGACAGTAATGATTCATACATTAAAGAATATTTTATTAATGTCTCCAATTTCTTTATGGGGTCAACATGTTAAAAATGTGTGTTAAAGTTCCAAAATTTGAAGGCGAGAAGACTAGACTTCGACTGCATAATCTAGATGTGATAGACAAGAACTACAAAATACAAACTATTAATGATTACTTATATATCCCAATTAAAGATACAGTAGAGATATTCGAGCACTTTAATTTTGAAAAATGTGAATTAAAACCGACTAAGAAAATTCTTCCAAAAAAAGTTGGGGTTAGCTACGACGTTGTAGGTGACATTGCTATACTTGACTACCGCGAAGATGCAGAGAGAATAGCGCACGATATTTTAAAAACAAGAAGACAGATAAAGGTAGTGCTTGCAGCTATTAGTCCTGTAAAAGGAAATTATCGACTAAAAGATTTTGTCGTTGTTGCCGGCGAACATAGAACCAAGACTTTTCATAAGGAATTCGGCAACACTCTGTTTGTTGATGTATCTCAAGCGTATTTCAACCCGAGATTGTCTACTGAACGGAATAGGGTTGCAGCCTTAACTAAATCCGATGAAGTGGTGGTTGATATGTTTGCTGGAGTAGGACCTTTCACCATCATGCTGGGAAAGAGAGTTAAAAAGGTCATAGCCATAGAGATAAACCCGAATGCATTTGACTTTTTAAGGAAAAACGTGGAATTAAATAAACTGAAAAATGTCGAAGCGTTTCTTGGCGACGCAAAACAGCTTGCCCCTAAACTTAAAGGTATAGCTGATAGGATAATCATGAATTTGCCTCATTCAGCATTTGAGTTTTTAGAGCAAGCTGTCACGATGCTCAGCAACCAGGAGGGTACCATTCACTATTACGATATAAAAGAGGAGGGTTACTTTGAGCAAATAGTAGGTGAAATTAAAAAGGTAATTGAAAAAAATGGCAGATCCATTGAAGACTTATTTGTAAAAAAGGTTAGATCTTATGCTCCTAGACAATTTATTATCGCTGTCGATTTAAATATTGCCCCGCTCACCTTCTAAATTAAGTTTTGTAAAGCGAGCGATGGCGTATCTCAATAACTTAAGCTTAAATCAATCTCATAGCTGCGCTATCGGGGGCATCTCTCGTTTGTGTTTTGACTTTAATACTCTATCATAGACGTCAGCCACTTTGCTTTTATCGATGCGAAGATCGTGAGTGATTTGCTCTACACTCCTTCCTTTATCCAGTTCAACTAATATTTTATCTAGATTGTCATAACTGATTCCAAGTTCTTTTTCGTCGGTTTGTCCGACCCATAGACCAGCAGATGGAGCTTTTTTGATTATGTACTCTGGGATCGCGAGATATTCAGCAAGTTGATAAACTTGCGTTTTGTATAAATTTCCGATAGGTAGAATGTCTACCCCACCATCTCCATATTTAGTAAAGTAACCGACGAGTAACTCAGTTTTGTTTCCAGTGCCAAGAACTATACGATTTTCAGCGTTTGCTAGCATGTAACTCAAAATCATTCTTACCCTGGCTTTCATATTAGCGACAATTATCTTTTGGTGTTTAACACCCCCGACCTCTAGCAAACCCTTTGCAGCGTTTACACAGTTTATGATGTCATTAATCTTAACTAACTTATACGGTATTCTAAATGTCTCTGCGATAGTTATTGCATGAAAAATGTCGGCTTGTGGAGTAATTCCGAGGTCAGGCAAGATCAGAGCTTTTAAATCTGTGACCTCATGTGCAAGAACTGCGACTACAGCAGAATCAACACCGCCGCTTAGAGCGATGGTAGCTCCTGTTGCAGCTGCAGATTCTGTGCTGTTTTTTATAAAATCCGTAATCTTAAGTCTAATTCCTTCGAGGTTTTCGTGAGTTAGGGATAATGAGTACATCTAAAGCATGTAGCACGGGAAATAATAAAATATCTAGTCATTAGCGCTAAAAACATCTTTTACTGTGTTAAAAACTTTTGCTTTTCGGCTAACTTTTGGCGTGCTTTCACCACTAATCGAGGCAAATTCACGCAACAACTCCTTTTGTCTCTCATTTAGTTTCGTCGGCACTTTTACTATCATCGTAACATATTGACTTCCTCGCCCGTTTCCGCGTATATTTGGGGCGCCTTTGTCTTTTAGACGGTAAATCGTTCCCGTCTGAACGCCTGCCGGAATGTTCAAAGTAACGGTCTCATAAATAGTCGGTACTTCAATGTGGCCCCCAAGCGCTGCTTGAGAAATTGAGATCGGGACGTCGATATAGATGTCATCGCCCTCGCGCTTAAACACTTCATGCGGTCTAACATTGATAAATACGAGCAAATCACCACTAGGCCCCCCACGGATGCCTGCAGAACCCTCCCTAGACTTCCTTACATACAAGCCGGAATACGAACCAGGAGGGACTTTCACAGAAATTACTTTTTCCTCTCTGAGTCTGCCCGTCCCTTTACATAGCTTACAAGGATTCTCAAAAATTTTTCCCTCACCATCGCAGTTGGTACACGTCTCAATTCGAATAACTTGGCCGCCCAAAATGTTCAGTGCACGTCGAACTTCCCCAGTGCCTTTACATGACGGACACGTTTTTATTCCAGTGCCCGGCTCAGCACCTTTTCCCTCGCAATTCGCGCATCGCTCATATCGGTCAACTTTGACTCCCACTTCGGCACCAAAAATAGAGTCTTCAAATGAAATTTCAAGATCTGCTCTTATGTCAGCGCCTACCTGGGGCCCCGACTTGCGCTTCGTCGATTGAGTTCTGAAAGGACTACTTCCGAAGCCACTTCCAAAAAACGACTCAAATATGTCTGAAAAACCGCCAAACCCCTCAAAACTGCCAAATCCGAAGTCCCCGGACCCCGAGCGGCCGCCTCCCTGCTGAAATGCCGATTGGCCCAATCTGTCATAAGTTGAGCGTTTTTCGGGATTGCTAAGTACTTCATATGCCTCTGAAATTTCTTTAAACTTCTCTTCTGCTTGTTTATTGCCTTGATTTACGTCTGGGTGATATTGTCGAGCAAGCTTTCTATAAGCCTTCTTTATTTCTGCCTCAGAGGCAGTTTTATTTACTCCTAACAATTCATAGAAATCGCGTGTCATGTGATGATTCAATTATGGAGCTCTACCCAGTTATACTTGATTACTTCTCATCAACAACTTCGTAATCCGATTCCCCCGCCGGCTCTTCCTGGTAGGACTTTCCAGATGTCTTCGAGTAGAGCTCTGTTGAGATCTGATAGATGGTATTCGTTAGATCTTCTGTTGCTTTCTTTATCTGCTGAATATCCGTGCTCGTTAATGCCTCTCTTACTTTTTCAATTTCGGCAGATATTCTATTTTTGCTCGATTCATCTACTTTTTCCCCGAGCTCTTTCAATGTTTTTTCAGCGGTATAAATGATCGAATCTGCGTTGTTTCTAATTTCGGCTTCTTCTTTTTTCCTCTTATCCTCTTCGGCGTGAGCCTCAGCGTCCTTTACCATTTGTTTAATTTCTTCATCATTTAACCCGCTTGACGACGTTATAGTTACCTTCTGTTCATTTCCGGTCCCTAAGTCCTTCGCGGACACATGAACGATGCCATTGGCATCTATATCAAACGCCACCTCTATCTGCGGGATCCCTCTCGGCGCGGGAGGGATGCCTACAAGTTGGAACCGCCCTAAAGTCTTATTGCCCGCAGCCATTTCACGCTCTCCTTGTAGGACATGTATCTCTACCGACGTCTGAAAGTCAGCTGCCGTAGAAAATACTTGAGATTTTTTTGTTGGGATGGTAGTATTTCGCCCTATCAATTTAGTAAATACGCCACCCAGCGTTTCTATTCCGAGGGACAATGGAGTAATATCAAGCAGCAGTATATCTTTAACCTCACCTACAAGTACTCCAGCTTGTATTGCAGCTCCGATTGCTACGCATTCATCAGGATTTACACTCCGGTCAGGTTCTTTACCTATGTAGCTTCTTATGGCATTTTGGACAGCTGGGATTCGAGTAGAGCCTCCTACTAGTATAACGCGGTCTATATCGCTCGGATTTAATCCAGCATCTTTGATTGCCTGCCTCGTGGGGCCCATTGTCTTTTCTACAAGATCCTCGGTAAGCTTGTCGAACTGAGCCCTCGTCAGTGTCGTATCAAGGTGCTTTGGACCATTCTGATCGGCTGTGATAAATGGAAGATTTATTACGGCTGTTGTGAGGGATGAAAGTTCAACTTTTGCCTTCTCAGCAGCTTCTTTCAATCTCTGAAGTGCCATCTTATCATTTCTAAGATCAATCCCGTGCTCTTTTTTAAACTCCTCTGCCAGATGGTCAATAATGCGCTGATCGAAGTCGTCACCACCAAGAAGGTTGTTTCCGCTCGTCGCTTTAACTTCAAAAACGCCTTCTCCGATATCTAGTATCGATACGTCAAAAGTACCTCCGCCCAAGTCGAAAACTAGTATGGTTTGCTCCTCACCCTTATCCAGCCCATATGATAAAGATGCCGCGGTCGGTTCGTTAATAATCCTCAAAACCTCAAGTCCAGCAATAGCGCCTGCGTCTTTTGTCGCCTGCCTTTGGCTGTCGGTAAAATAGGCGGGTACGGTAACTACTGCCTGCGTTACTTTTTCCCCAAGGTAATTTTCCGCGTCCTGCTTTAACTTCTGTACAATCATTGCTGAGATTTCCTGCGGCGTGTATTCCTTACCTTCAATCTTTATTTTTTCATTAGAACCCATCTTCCTCTTAATAGATGAGATCGTGTGATCGGGATTAGTAATCGCCTGTCTCTTTGCTA
>CAZKZX010000013.1:0-16414 GCA_964557335.1 uncultured Methanomicrobia archaeon
TTTCCGTTGCCGCATCGGTAAACCAGTACTCAGACAGCAGATGCAGCGGCACACTTTTCACGCTATCGTTTTATTTTTGGCTTTGTTTACCATTTCTCTCTGTTTTATCGAGTGCAACAGCACGATATCTGGAATGGGAGTTCAGAGCCGTTTCACAATTTCCGACCAATCCTTCCCTTTGGTAAGGAAACTCTCTTCGACGTAGGCCTCCATCTCGAGGAAGCGCTCGAAGGGCACACTGAAGGAGAGGACATCTTTGTCGATGTACTTGCGGGCAGTAATGTCAGTGAGGCCGATGACGGCCTTTGGCCGTTCGGAGCGTGCCTGCTCGAGCACTTGGTGGACGACACTTCCACAACCCGATTCAAACAGCGTGATAACGTTGTCATTCGTGGGCTGGTCGAAGTTCGCGAGGGTCGCGAGCGCCGAGAGCTGGTCAGGGTTTGCCATGAAGACGACGATTGCAACTTCAGCGATCTCTTCGTCGGTGACCTCACCAAGCGGTTTCATCACTACGTAGCGCGTCGACACCGAGATGTCAGGAATGTTTCTAATGAACTCCCGCACCAACTCGGGAGTCTTCTTTCGGTATTCACCTTCAATCTCCCCTTCCTTTCCGCTTGAGAGGAAGTACTCTATGTAGCCCAATTGGTACGCGCCAAAACACAGCCCGACTTGCCCGCCAGGGCATTGGACGGTCTCTCTCTCCAACACCGCAATACGGCCATTCGCGGCGGCGACAAGCATGGGGATGATACAATTCTCTCTCCTTTTTTCCTGCGCTTCTTCCTGTAGCTCTCTCCTGAATTGTAATGCCTTTTCAGGTTTGTGATCGGTCAAGAGAATGGCGACAGGCGCGTTTTTCAACTTTATCGCATGAGCGATTTTGCTGTACATAGGTCGATCCTCCTTCATATGGTTGGTTGTATAGTACACAAGTTATCCTCCGCCTTAATCAATCCAATGCATGTAATGAAGAACCCGGGCCCCTCAGTCAACCTAAACTAATTGCCTGAAAAACTCTTTTCTCTCGGCAATGGCACCCTTCTAGCTAGAGCACCGATACTTTGTGTTTATCACATCCACGAGCGTTCGCCACCTAGATTAAGTGTCTCAGTAATTGCAAGATCAAGAGCAAAAGGATCTCTGTAAAGCGTGACTCTTATAACTCCCTTCGTCATGGTTTTCAAATATAATAGTCCAGAAATTTTGGAGTGCCCACGTACCAGTTAATGGACTTAATTTTTTATTTTTGGATAGAACTATCTCAGATGGTCAGCCATCCTTGATATCCGATGTGATCAGGTGCATTACACCGTGCAGCCATATGGAGGGGGCATCGGTATTGACGTTCACCCACCTACCTCATACGAATGATGGAAGTTCGTGAACGTGACATCTCCTCTATTTTTCAAATACTCCATATAGTCACTCAACAGCTTTAGTTTGAAAGTATTTATCGTTCCACCTGCTCCACCAAATGACCAGTAGTGATAGAGCACAATAATCGGATCATCCGTATGCGTATCACTGAGCAATCGGTCTGTCTTATCCTTTAGTGATTGCAACGTTCCCACGTCGTCGAGGACAATCGACACCGCATCAATCCGCATTCCGTCTCGATAGCCGTGGACAATGCCAAAGTCGCTCGCAGCGGTGCTATATTCAGTGAATCCAAGCGCCTTGGTGGCGAGAAGCGTGTTATCATCACTGCGGTCGAAGGGCGGGACGAACGTGGTCGGCGTTATGTTAAAAGCGCTTTGAATGTCCGCCTGCCCGCTTTTGATGAGTGTATACTGCCTGGCATAGGGCACTCCGTAAAATTCGCTCTTGTATGCAGACCCTGTTACATCTTTGTGAGTATAGCCGTGTTGCGCGAACTCAAAGAGTTTGTTCGTTGAAAGTGACTTCAAGTAGTTGATAAATGGCGCATCACCAAGAAGCTCGTCGCCGGATCCGCTAGGATCAGGGTGGGGGATGATGCTGAGCGTTACCGGGACGTTCTTGTTCATGTGTATCTGATTGACCGCCTTCAGAGTAGCCAGCGTATACCAGGGTTCGACATCATCATCCCGAAAGATGACGTACTTTTTGGGCTTATCGCTCTTCTCACCTACCACAGCATATTTGTCCCAGCTTGGATAAAGCCAGCCGTGGGAAGTTCCGTTGTTGTAGAGTTGGGCGTTGTACAGCGCCCACTGCGCTTCTGGTGCGACGACTGCCTCTGAGTAAACCATCATCGAGGTATTAGCAGGCACGTTTACCCAGCCATACCCAGCGTGCTGAGGTATCACTTGCACGCCTGTCGTGTTCATTTCATAGGAGCCGACAGCGACGCCATCCTTCGCGTAATACGGTGGTGTGGGCGTTTGTGTGTAAAAAGATGCAACCGGTGCAGCCCAGACGTCAGCGTCAGTAGCATTATTAGTCACATTCCATTGTAAATATTCTGGATGCCTTGGCACACGCTGTACGTCGTTCAACTGCACGTGTTTCACCCCTGCATCACTTTCAAAACTAATCGGAATAAGCATCTCTGGTGACAGTTTTGCGCTCATTCCGGGACCTAATGCATAAATGAGTAGGACTGCTGTAACAGAAATTAGGAGTAGCGTTCGTTTATACCGTATAGTGTTACCTCCCCGCGGGGTTATTCACTTACTGATATAATAATTTTTAACACCGAATCATCGGTATCATTTACAAGTTGGCATTGAATTCTTGCCTTTTGGCAAAAAAAAACAGTGAGGACGGACAGTCCTTCACTCTTTTGTTTACCTCTCAGGAAGTAAGGCTAATGTGTAAGGTCCACAAGATTGTAAAGACGTGTGAGATGATGATCGGTCTTTATATTCGCTACTTACAGAAGTTGTCAGGCCAAAGTAACCTCACCGCGGCACAAGTATATTTGCAGTGTAAGGACGAAGACTTACAAGACGCGTAAGCCTCAGCACATTTATGTATGTTCAAAATGCTACAATCTCCACGTAAACGACCGCTCTTAACAGCGCGCAATAACATTGATGCCGCTCTTATGGGGGCAACCCGGCTGAAATCATGGGAGCAAGCTCTGATTCTTTTATAGCGGGTCCATCCCCTCGTATAGCAGACTCATGGTCCCATCGAATGATGCGCCGCACAAATTAACAGTTTTCATCGTGGACAAAGAGGAAAGCCCTTACCACATCAAAGAGTATATATTCTAGTCATTGCGACACAAGAGTACACTACCGAAGGAAGGACATATATGCCAAGAGTAATTCACTTCGAGATCCCCGCTGATGACCCAGAGCGGGCGGTAACGTTCTATAAAAAGGTATTCGACTGGAGCATCAGCAAGTGGGGGGGGCCTGTTGATTACTGGCTTGCATCAACTGGCCCTGATGACGCCCCTAGCATCAATGGTGCAATCACCCCGCGCATGAACCAAGGAGTTACCACTAACACCATTGATGTTCCCTCAGTTCACGAATTCACTACAAAGATCGTGGAGGCAGGTGGAAGCATCGTAATGCCGAAGAGACCCGTTCCTGGTATAGGCTATCTTGCATACTGCATAGACACCGAGGGGAATGTCTTTGGGATCATGGAAATGGATCCGTCTGCCCAGTGATCATAGCTGTGTTTTCTAGGACTTTTGACACAATATTCGCTTTTAAAGAAACGGGCTCTTTCGCGAAACGATGAGGATTATGTGATCTTCAAAAAAACTGGGCTAAGTATAAAGGACTAGTTTTTGAAAGTGCAACTGAAGAAGTCACGAAGCTTCATTACCTTGTTCGATCTCCGGATTAAGCAGATGTGCACGAAGGGCCTATGCTTCAAGCGCAGCTTCTTTCGTTAAAACCACTGCTAAAGAGACTTACAGATTACTTCCAAAGTACCCAAAAAAAGATGTGAAAGCTTTTATTAAAGATCCGAATGATTTGTCTGCGGCCTTAGAGGCCCTCGCATACCAGGAGAAAATAACTCGGTCTCTCATTTTAGCATTAGATAAAATAAACGAGTCTATGGCGTAGTCGAATTGAATATGACTACTGCCCTCAAATACGTTACAGTTGCCAGTATGGATCTCCGGGCAGGTGCAGTTATCATTGAGCTCCTCTCTCTTAATATTACCAAAAGTATGTAATCAAATAGAATTCTGAGCGGTGTGTGCACAACTACCGCCCTAACCCATTATCGATTCCTAATGTTTTATTATCCCTAACAACAACTCAGCCGCCCTTCGTTCTGTTCGGATACTGATTTCAATAGACGATGGATGCAACGGCACACCAAACTGCACGTTGCTGCTTGCGATTTACTGTGAGTTATGATACTAATTTTCGTTTATGCAACAAAAGCTCGCACCTCTCTATCACGATCTACAAACAGAAACGTAATCTGTCATGTCGAACCGATCATAGCGCCTCCGAACCCGAGCGCCCACACTAAGCTCGAATACACAATCATGCGTTCCATCCCGCCGCGGCCTATACCCAGATCGTGATGTGTTAGGAATAAGATGAGGGCAGCCAACGCTATGACACCGAGCACGACGGAAAAGTAAGAAAGTGGCCTGTGCGTAACTCTGTAAGAAAGGATCGCGGACACTGTGCCGAAGACAAATGCGATGAGCGCGCAGGTGTAGTGAGGTGCACCTGTGGTTTCGGGGAATAGACCCACTCCTACGGCACCTATGCCGGTGAGCGCAAGAGTTAGCGTGAGGGGGGTGCCAACGAGACGCTTGTCGGACACCGCCCCGATGAATGCCATCACACCGAACAACATCGCAGACGCGTTGAACAAAAGCGCTGTCGACCCCACACCTAAGTCGCTTATATAATTCGTCGCCATGTTATACCCAGGATAAAGTGCTTCGGCTATGGTCATCACAAGAATGAGCTGTGCTGCCCCTACAAAGAGGAGAGATCCAAAAAGGTAACGCCTATCCATCTTCATTGTTATTCACCCGGCTTTCAGTGGCCACGGTTAATTTAATAGGTTATCCTGTGGCTATTTATAGGCAGTACCATTTGTGGCATGCTGAAACTGAGGCCACTATGGTGCACCAGCAGCTCAAAATAGAGGATCTACTGACGGGTGTGAGAAGTACCAATTTAATTTGTTCATCAGTCACGTTCTGAAGCCTACATCGCTTACCAAATGCTGATTCATTTCATAAGATTTAACTGTAGGAAAATAATTGGGAGCATGGGGGCAATACATGGCTGAACTGTTATTTTGGATTTACCTCATCAATGCGATATTGTTGATCAACCACGAAATTGACTCAGCGTACTGGAAGGAGTGGGAGTTGTTTAAATTGCCAGGGAAAATCACTTGATTTCTCCTGCTGCATTTTATCGCGTTATTTGTCGTGCTCTATGGGCTGGTGTTCGTATTTCAGCAGCAGCTTTCAGGCTACATCATCTCTGTAATCGTAGGTCTGGCAGGCGTCTTTGCGTTTAGCGCCCACATATATTTCATTCGAAAGGGCCGGGAGGAATTTAACACATCGATCTCATTAGCAATACTCGTCGCAACGCTCATCGTATCTATCATTCAGATACTCCTCACCGCGTATACGCTGATGGCGTAACGGGAAGAAATGCGGTGCTTGCGATTTGCGGAGTGAAGCGTACGAAGAACATAGATCAAAAGTACTACAGCAATCATCAGTATGACTAAATATATTTGAGCAATGTATTTAGTTCGATTGAGAAGGTAATAAGCTTTTAGAGAGCCTTTCTCTGCCATCCGCAAGTGCAGCAAGATGCTTCACTTGCATAGGGAGTTACCACAGGTATTGCCGAAAGTAAAATAAAAGCGTTGTGTTTGGGGTAGACTGTGAGGAAAAACTAATAATGAGAAACAATCTTATACACTTATTTATTGTTTGAAAAAGGACAGGGGTATTATATATGGATAAACAACAACCTGACCCAAAGAGGATATATGCCTCCATCATTATAGCGTTCGGATGGCTGTTATTTTTAGCTTTATGGTTATTCTATTACGCCACTGGTTTTAGCATTCTCCAAAACATAGCGATTTTCTTGGTGTCTATCGTCGTTGCAGCAATGCTACAGATTCTATTATGGGTTCCATGGTCCATGAAACAAGCTGCTTAAGAGCTGTCAGCGCCTCGAAAAAATAGAGACCATTGCAGAAAGAGAGGCCCGAGAAAAGGAGCGAGACGAGAATCAACGAGAGATGGTCCGTTATGCAAAACGCAGTAATGATATTGCGGAACGCAGTTACCGTATTGCAATAGCTGCAATAATTATTTCGGTTATTACCTTATTCATCATTGCTATCACCTCTTTTTATATCCTTTAAACCATGAAAATGACCGCTTCATACAAATAGCTGAGACGGAATAAAACCTTACCATAAATAGAAATTAGAAACCAAGAAAAACTGAGGTTACACGTTGGTAGACATATTCGCACTTCTTGATTTATTTGTCAAAATTTTTCCATGGATGATATTCAATAATTTGTTTTCGACCGTGATCATAGACGCAGAGGCACGGATTTTAGCGGCATTGGTGTTTGATGTCCTGTTTCCTTTGATGGCTTTATTTAATTCGGTATTTTAATTTGGTATAGCAATATTTAAGTAAGTAAAGCACATAGAAGTGCGTTTGATTGATAAAGAGGTGAGACAGGTGCTTGGTTTGTTCCTATTGCCAGTGTATGGTTTTTTCCTATTGGCAATCTTAAAATTTGCCGTAATTGGGGTAGTTATGGCCGCAGGCGCAGTCCTTCTTTTGCCTCTCATCGGACCCTCCGTTATGCCAGTAACGACCTAGTAGCAACGAATCGGAGAAACGGATGATCTTATTTGCTTAGCGTTATTTGAGCGAGAGGTCACAATCGCAATAAGATGCAGTAAATAAAGTTACCACAAAACGACAAACGGCGACAAACGGCAGATAAAGCAATCATTCCATTAATTGCGTTGTATATAGCTCTTTTCTCACCTCGCGACATTAGAGCGGATCCGCAGGCCAGCTGTAACTATTATTGCCGAATTGTGTTAAACTATAAACGCGGGTCAAAATGAAAAGCGTTAATTAAGAAAATCGTTCTTTTCTTAAGTGTATCACATATACCCCAGTGCCCGGCAACTAGGGCACAGCATAGTAGGCAAACGTCGTACACTATAGTACGTCACCCTATACGAAGCAACATGGCATTCACTCGAAAAGAAGATTGGCTCTTCATCATCCCCGCAGCAATATTTTGGTTCACTGCACTCGGGGTGATCACGTGGGATTTTGTTGTGCTGCAAAAGATGATGTGGCGGGCCGATCTCGTCACGGTCAGCGGAATGATCTTGATACTCGTGGGAGTCACCCTACGGGTACACGCTCGAATCACGTTGGGGCGGTACTTTCTCCACGGCATACGAACGGTCGAAGGTCACGAGCTCATTCGGAAGGGCATGTACCGCTACGTGCGCCACCCTGGATATCTCGGTGCCATGTTGATCTACGTGGGGACCCCGCTGCTCTTTCGCAGCGTGTACGGTTTGGTGCTTATGATCCCCCTTATCCCATTGATTCTCTACCGCATACACATCGAAGAAGCCATGCTCATTGAGACATTTGGAGAGCAGTACAAGGACTATATGAACCACAGCAAGAAGGTGCTTCCGTATCTGTACTAAGGAGCGTGTTTGACGGAGTGTCGTGTAACTAACACGTAACGTGGAGAATGAAATAAAACCATGAAAAATATCACCGACTACATGGAAAAAGAACAGGTGCAAACGCTTCTCGACTATGCACAGGCATGCAGCCCCCGGGACTGCCTCATGCTACGGATCCTCTGGCGGACCGACATTCGAGTTAGTGAACTCTTGTCGATACGACCCCAAGACCTGGAACCACAAACCAGGTTATAAACATCACAAATGCGAAGGGAAACAAGCAGCGCAGGGTTATGCTGGATCTGGAGACGCTATCCCTCCTCTCCGAGTACATTTCAACGCATAACATCCGGAGTTTCAACCTGTTTTCACCCTCTCGAGCGTGCAGGTCTGGAACATCGTCAAGAAATACGGTTGTTTGATAGACGTTAACATCCACCCACATACGTTTCGACACAGCTTTGCGATCCACCTTGTCAGGTCCGGACTTGACCTGCGGCGGGTGCAACAGTTGTTGGGGCATTCGAACTTAAATACCACACAAGTGTATTTGCAGTTTAAAGACGAGGACTTAAGAGAGGGGTACAACAAGATAGAATTCTAAGGTAATTTGAGCGACCCTTCGAGAGCGCCTCTTGCTATTTCTTACTAACTTTATAAGCAGCAGGGTGCGCACGTATGTCTATCAAGATCTGCGCAAGGATGAACACCAACAGTGCACATAAGGTAGTTATTGGGGTTAAAAACGAATCTAAAAAGGTAATGATGGCCACTCCAGCAAAAATAACTGCGTAGTAAAGGGTAAGTATACGGACTTCAACAGATGGATACGTTACATGTAATAGGAGTATTGCTAATAGCCACGCTCCGAATCCACCCCAAAGTAGTACAAATGTGCCCAGCGATAAGTGTATCTGCTGGCTTTCAGTAATGATGCGTCCAATACTGACGCCTATTACGACGACGCTGACGAGAAGCGGAAAATGGCTGTAGATGTACGGCTGCCCCGAACGGAGCTTGATGTGACCTATGGCGCGCTCCAAGTGCCTGAAATAGATCCACCATAGACAGACCACGATGAGAAAGCCAAGTGCGGCAACTGTCACTGTCACGAGCTGCACCTGCTCGTGGAGGAGTCCACTCACTATGCTCGCTATCGACTGACCCAGCACTATGATGGTGAACGTCCCATACCGCTCTGGAATGTGCAAGGGACCGAGCTCTGACAAGGGGGTGGTCGTAACCATACCACCCACAGCGTCACGATCTCGATTGCAAGGCTGCTGCCCCACAGGGCGAACTGCAGCGGCGGGGGGATGAATATGGATACCGCCCAAATCGCAGTGCCACTGCCGAACCCGATAAGGTAGATGCGCATAAGCGGGCGTGCTTCGACGACGTAGTACAGTGCTCGCACAAGGAGCACGAGGAGGGCGATGCGGGCTGTGAGATAGGTGATGGCAAACCCTTGTGTATGTCCGAGGACCGCCTGAGGAACTTCAATGGCGATGCCGACGATGGCAAACATCTGCAAGAACGTTAGCAGGCGGTACACGAGGTCATCAGTTTCAAAGCGAGTCGTGTAGACTGTGTGATTGCCCCACGTCCACCAAACCAGAAGAAAGAGACCGAGAAATACGAGAATAGTGGCGCTCGACAGGTCGCCTGTTAACACAAGAGACACTTGATTGACCGCCACCACGAGGACAAGGTCGTAAAACAGCTCAAGCCATGTTGTGTGGCGCTCCTGCTGGGAAGAAGATAGCAAACGGGGGGAGATAAAAGAGCTTGATTAGACACGAGGATCGCCTCTATCGTGCGGCATGCGATAATGCGTTTGTGATAACAGTATTTAAGCGCTTTATTAAGCAGCAGTTATGACTGGTTCTGTAGGATTGATTATACCTATAGGGGGCTCGTGTAACCGTTCTACAATAATCAATACGATCTAAACAATAAACCACGACAAAAATCGCGCTTTCTGCGGGCGATATACCTCACGTTCTGCTCTATGTCAATTAGCTTTAAACGCAAAGAGCTGTAGAATTGAACATTAAAGAGGTAGAGGTATACTATGCCACCACATTGCGATACGAGAGATGGTCCTGTTATCACAGCTGCACGAAAAGCCCTGGAAACGAGAAATGTGAACTTTGCCATCATCTGGGTACCAGAGAGCGCAGAAGAGGAACTGAAAGAAGCATTTGAGAAGACCCTCCACGTGAGAAAGGCCAGCACGGAAGCGCAAGAGCTTGCCGACGAGTGGTTCTTCGAGACGACGGTACGTTTGCACCGGGCGGGAGAAGGGGCGCCGTACACGGGCCTGAAACCCGCAGGACTTGATTGGGGGCCTGTCGTGCCACGGGCCGAAAAGGCCATTGAGACAGGCGATGCAACTGATTCCATCGGCTTTGTCCTGCACACCATCGAGGAAGACCTACAGCAACGATTCAAGCACGCACTGTCATGGAGGAACTATGACGTAAACGATGTGAAGGCGGGGCGAGAATTTGTGCAGGCGTACATCAGGTTTGTTGTCTACTCGCACCATTTATTCGGCTATGTGATGCTAGACCACCCTGGCAGTGAAGGAGGAGGACACCACCACGCATAGGTCACATCCTCCTACGATGAAAGATACCTCGCTCCTAAATGTTATGCTTAGATCTTCTGGCCCGCGTACTTCGACCGTTACTGGGAGGTTATCGCCCTTTCGAACATGACGAGCGCAACTGTCAACAGGACGATGCCAAACCCAAACAGTATTACAATATCTGTTGCTATTGCCGGGACGCCTGCTCCCAGCACCACCACTCGCCGCAAAGCAGTGACTGCGTATGTCAGAGGAAGGAAACGTGCTATGACTTGCATAAACTGCGGCATCTGCTGTAAGGGGAAGAATACGCCGCTGAGGAACATCATTGGAAACATGAGGCTCATCATGACCATGTTGGCCGTTTCTTCGGTACCCGTAAAGGAGGTGATGAGAATGCCCAATCCGACAAAGCTGAACACGCTTAACAGCATGAGTCCAATGACTAACGCGACGCTCCCATTGATGACGACACCGAAGAGAACCACAGCGAGAGCAAGGATGATGAGCCCTTGAATCATGCCGCGCGTTGTCTGGGCGATGACCTTTCCTCCTATCACTGACATCCTGTGTACCGGAGCAACGAGCATGCCATCAAGGGTTCCTACCTCCCGTTCATACGAAATGGCGTGTGGGAGGCCCGTCATCAGAGACATCATCACAACCATTGCCATTATGCCCGGTGCGACGAACTGGAAGTAGTTTGGCTGTCCTGGCACGATGCCTGTGCTCTGTACACTGTACGGGGTTATTTGAGCTAAGGTATAGTTCAACGGTGTTTTATATGTCTGATTCAGCGAGTACATGGCCGTCTGGGTTCCCATTTGCCCGATCACTTGCGTCAACGCCGTTTGCATGAGTGCCGACATCTGAGGGTTCGACTGATCAATGACGATCGTGATATCCCCCTGCTTTCCTGCCATGAGATTAGACGAGAAATTGCTGCCTATGATGATGCCAGCGCTTTTGTCACCGTTTTGAATGGCCGTTTTTACGTCGTCGGCGCTCGATACCGTAGTCAGGTCCATCATTTTGGTTTTGCTGTTTGCGGCCTCGAGCTGGGCAACAAACTTCGCACTGACCGAGGTATTGCCGTGTGCTGCATCGAGGTTGGCGAGCGCGACAGGAACGTTCGTAGGACCGCTATTTGACGGAAATATGAAGCCAACCATCCCCATCATGAAGAGAGGCATCACGACGAGCATAACAAGGCCAAGTCGATTCCTGCTGAAGTCTAACAGGTCTTTCCACGCAATCCAGAAACTATGGCGAACAGCCCTTCTCATTCCCATGATCTCACTCCTATCGTACCCTCGACCGTATTCTTGGTCCATGCCGAGAATTGGCCGACGCCGTTTTCACCTTATCGGCTGGCTGGTCCCTGACTTCACGACCAGTAAGGTGCAAAAACACGTCTTCTAGCGTTGGCTCTACGTTACGCACTGAACGAATCTTCCCCTCAGCAGAACGCACCGCATCAATAATATCACCGCACGCTTCGTCCCCTGATGCGTGAATCTTGATGCGTCTCTCATCCTCTACCGTGACCGTTTCAGCGCATGGCAACGACTTAATGTGGGAAACGATATCTGGAGTAACGCTCATCACATCCAGTTCAACAACGCTCGTGTTGGTACCGGTGATTACTTTTTTCAAATTTGCCGGCGTATCAAGTGCCACAATTTTTCCATAGTCGATGATGCCAACGCGGTCACACAACATGTCTGCCTCCACCATCGCGTGAGTCGTAAGGATGATTGTGGTTCCGTTGTCGACGTTGATCGTGCGTACAAACTCACGGATGTCACTCGTCGACTGCGGGTCTAAACCGAGCGTGGGTTCATCTAAGAACAGGATTTCGGGTTCATTAAGGAGGGCACGGATGACGTTAATTCGCTGTTTCATCCCAGTGGAAAATGTTCCGATCTGGTGATTTGCCCACTTCTCCATGTGCACAAGGTGTAAGAGCTCATCTGTTCGTTCATTGAGAACGTTACGAGGAATGTTGTAGAGCTCACCGAACAACCTGAGATTCTCTCTTGCAGTGAGCCGATCATACATAATCATTTTTTCGGATACCAGGCCAATATGCTCGCGCACCCTACCATCTTCTTTAACAATATCAAAACCGGCAACGGTCCCCGATCCTTCCGTTGGCCTGCTCAACGTACACAGCATCCTGATGGTCGTCGTTTTGCCCGCACCATTTGGTCCTAGAAACCCAAATATCTCGCCTTTTTTGACGTCAAAAGATACGTGATCAACGGCGAGAAAATCGCCAAATTTTTTGGTGAGGTTTGTAGCTTTGATTGCAATCTCATTCATGTCGTTTAGTCACCACGTTATGTTAGTGTTCCGAAACATGTTACAGTATTAAGATATATCTTTAGATATTTTAGAAGATATTATTTTATATATATGGATTTCGCATTGGGATAACAGTGCCCTCTGCAAGATGCACCTACACCTCTCGCCTCAGCCTTGCCTCCATCTCGTGATAAATGAAGCGGGTTTCAGTGGGTGCTATTATTGCTCAGACACGCAACCACATTCGATCGCGCTGATAAATGTAATCTACTCATCGGTTCGGAAACAGACTACTGTTCCTCTCGCGCCTGTTCTAAAATGTCATGCAGCTTCCCGCCGAACATGTTTTGAACGATTTGCGAGAGCACATCAGCTTTTACGAGAACAATTCCCCACGCTCCCATCTGCTCTCCTGCTAATACGAGAAATTTGTCACCTGCTTCTATGCCAAATTTTTTTCGCATGTCAGCGGGCACGACTATCTGACCCTTTTCACCAATGACCGTATCGCCATAGTACTTCATTTTTTCAAGTAGATGGGTCATAGCATAATCTATTACGAACTAGCTTATATATTTTTCGTACAATACCTACTAATCATACATATAAATCATATCCTACATGCATGTTGCTTGTGCTTCGTGTAGCACATTGCATATCATTAACACACAGTATCGTTAAAAAATTTCATGTAAAATGAGGCTTTTTATGAAGTACCATCTGCAGCGGATAGAAACAAAAGCAAACGATAGAATTTGCTACAGTTTTATACAGTCAAACGTAATGCAGTTGCCACATTTTATCCTTTACTTTTCATAGATATGCCTCGCTCTCTGCAATCATTGACACAGTGATCGGCAGCCACATGGCAGCTGTCGTGCTTCGCTGCACATTTATGAATACCTAAGGAGTACGTAGAATTAGAATAAATGCGAGGAACTATGAAGCAGATCGGAATAGATTACATTTACAGGAACATACTCCTTGAGGAGATACCTTGGAACATTGAGACCCCTCCAAAAGAGTTAGTTGACTTGGTAGAAGGTGGAAGCATTAGCCCGTGCAAAACCATCGATCTCGGCTGCGGTGCTGGCAACTACGCGATATATCTTGCCAGCAGAGGGTTTGACGTCACGGGAGTTGACATATCCCCCACCGCCATACAGATTGCCAAAGGCAATGCGCGGAAGAGGGGGGTCACGTGCACTTTTCTTGTTGCTGACGTTCTTGGGGATTTGCATGAGCTAGAGGAAACGTTTGACTTTGCCTATGATTGGGAGGTGCTACACCACATTTTCCCGGAGCAAAGGAATCACTACGTTGAAAACGTGTACAGGATACTTAACCCGAGAGCAAAGTACTTCTCCGTCTGTTTCAGTGAGAAAGATCCCCAATTTGGCGGATCCGGAAAATACAGAGAGACTCGGCTGGGTACTGTCTTGTACTTTTCGTCTGAAGACGAGTTGAGAGCCCTCTTTAGTCCGTACTTTGCCATTAGTGAGTTAAAAACTATAGAAGTTAGCGGTAAGTTTGAGCCACATCTTGCAAACTATGCGTTTATGGAAAGGAAGTAACCAGGAGGGGTCCACTGTTCCCATCTTAAAACATCAGCAAAATAGAACCCTAGAATTCGAGGATCGAGACATTCGGGAAGTGCCACACGATTGAGTTTTGCGCATTGGGCACGGAGTAGACGAAATATTGCTCGACCGCTCGGACGCCGCTTTCGCCAAGGTAGTCCTTCAAGGGAAAAACTAAAACTTTAATGCTCCTGGAACTTCTTTGCCTATTTGTTAAATAGATAGAAGGGTGATAGTGGCAAATCTTTATTGCATGCGTTCCCGGAAAGATCGGATATTGCTCCCCCTAGCAGATATCGCGCATCGTTACGGCGTCACACCAAACATGGTGACAGGGCTAGGGCTTCTCCTTGGGATAGCAAGTGGTGTATCGCTCGCGCATCGAGCAGTGCCATTCGCACTTCTTTTATTGTTTGTAAGCGTTTTTTGCGACGTATTGGACGGGACCATTGCCCGCACCTTTCGCTTAAAGACCGCATTTGGGTTAGCGTTTGACTCTGTCGCTGATCGCTGCACTGAATTATCGGTAGTTGTTGGCGCTCTATTCAGTGGAATCATACACCCAATCGGAAGTGTAGCCATTATCGGTTCTATTACGCTCCTTTTTATGCGCACATTGAGCCATCTCCACGGGCTCGATACCAATTACGCGCTGTTCGGACGTGCTGAGCGGATTGCATTTATCTCTCTCGGCCTCATTGCACCCTCAATATCTATAAGCACCTTCTGCTTCGTTGTGGCAGGGGTGTTTGGCGTGCTCTCATCGTGCCAGGTGGGCATTTCGCTTTGGCATCAACGCACTCATCTGTTTCGCGTATGAGACATGAACACATTCGGCCGATCCAGGCAATCCTAAAGTTACATTCGGCCATCCTCTGAACAATACAGAAGCTCGCGAACCGATTTGGTATAACGGTATGACTAACCCGTGGCTTGCGCTCCACCGCGCCTCAACACCGTCAGCAAGGCAGTAGAAAGAGGGAAGGTGATAGCCCGAAGGCACATACAATAAACATCCGGGGAACGTTCCCCTATCACAAGAGCTTAGGTACCGAGAATCCATTAGCAGTTAAATCTTCCCAAACCTCCTGTCCGAGCCTCCCTCTCACAAAGATCGAGGTCTTCAAAGAGGAGGCAGTTCCAGCAAAACACTTCCACGCTGCTTTCTGACAAATCTCATATGTTCGCCCGCGATAGCATAAAGCATGTTTGACGCATATTCTCAACGGCGAGGCCATCGTAAGGCTATTTGCAAGTGGTGCATGAAGCTCTTTGATTCATGCCTCGACCCGAATGGCAGCGGCGAAGTGCTGAGTCTATTTCGAAAGCTGGATGTGCAACAGTGTGAGAACTTCGAGCTAAACGACTTCTAGCTCGGTGTTTTCACATAATTCGATGACGAGGATCTGCGACGTGTCCGTCACAGCTCCAAACCAAGATCCCACACGATAAGAGTTCTCCATGTCAACGCGCCAACCCTAACCGTCAGTGGATCGTCAAGGATTCCCGCCTTAACAAGACTCAGCTAATAAAAATACCCACTTTTGCTAACTGTGCCACTCATTGACACAACTATTGCGGACATAAAAAGAATCGTGCAGTGAGGTACCGCTAGTTGTTCTAGGGTCTAATTTAACAGAAAGCAACTTGAATCAGCCCCTCACCCGATAATGAACAGCACAGCACTAACAACGAAACAGTACCCCCGACCCACCTAATACTACCGCCCCGTGGCAATATAACAAAATCAGCAATCTTTTCGTGCACATCAGCCAGCGCTTCACAGATTTCGCGCACCTGCACTCGCAACGCGTTGTACACACGTCGGTCACCACAGCGCTTTGCCCTTAACTGTAACTGTACTGCTTCCAACGCATCAAGCAAGCTATCATACTCAGCATACAGTGCGACAACCTGTGCGGTCGGTGTCATTACTGATCCCATCGTGTGTGTGTCAGTCGGCATCTCATCACGTCGAACGTCGTCAGCTGCGCGTGCTGCTCCGTCACTAACATAACTCTGTTCGACGCCTATAAAAATGCGCGTGATAGTTCTGTACCGTCACAAAGCTTTATAAATATGTAGAAATCACAGCATTTATGTCTGATGATAGACGCCGTTGCATCATTAAAAAGAAGGCTGTAGTGATCACACCAAGAATAGGCAGATCTCTCATTCGCCTATCCGTGAGCTACATGCTCATACTTCAGCTCGCGAACTCGCATAGATGGGAGCTCTTGATTTCGGAACTCGATGATGAATACATTACCAACTCCAAGGGAGCGAAACGAAT
>CAZKZX010000014.1:0-16358 GCA_964557335.1 uncultured Methanomicrobia archaeon
GGGCGTTTCACGTAATTTGCTCCAGGATGTCTGCAGGGGCCTCTCCTAACATATTCTCTTATCTCTTCAGAATTTCGAGGTGTAACAACAATAGGAACAGTCATTTCATATGCTATTGTCTCGGGGACACCGACTTCATTTATACTAAGATTGGGATCAGGCGAAATTACTGTTCTCGCTGAAAAATTAACTCTTTTTCCAGATAAGCTGCCCCTGAATCGACCATCTTTGCCTTTGAGCCTCTGTGAAAGAGTTTTGAGTGGTCTGCCACTTCTGTGTCTTGCAGGGGGAACACCAGACACTTCGTTATCGAGTAAAGTCGTCACGTGGTATTGTAAGAGCTCCCACAAGTCCTCTATGATTAATTGAGGAGCGCCAGCTTCGCGATTTTCTTGGAATCGCTGATTTATCCTTATGATATCTACGAGCTTGTGTGTTAAATCATCCTCTGATCGTTGCCCATTTTCAAGCGTTATAGATGGCCTTGTTGTAACTGGCGGAACAGGCAACACTGTTAGAATTGTCCACTCGGGGCGCACATTTTCCGGATCCATACCCAGCACCTTAACGTCAGAGTCAGGAATCCTTTCAAATCTATCCCTTATATCAGCGGGCATTAACTTGTGGCTGTCTTCGACATATCTAGTAGGTTTTTCATACTTTACTTCCAACTGTTGTTCTTCACAATTAGGGCATGCATTTACCTTTCGTGCCTCTTTTATTACGTCTTTGACAACGTCTTCGATAGAGAGGCCTTTCTCTTTCAGTTCGTTTATCTTTTCAAGATACTGCAGTTTTTGGCCTTCGTTGAGTAGAAGGTAACCACATCGACGGCAAGTTGATTGTAATATCTTCCTAATCAACTTTGCAAAACCTACATGGACTACCGGAGCGGCTAGTTCTATATGACCAAAGTGACCTGGACATTCGCCAGCTCGTCCTCCACATGTTTTACACCTCAGACCAGGATCAATTACTCCCAATCTTGGGTCCATAAGACCCATTTCAATTGGGTATCCATCATCATCGTAAGTGTCTGGAGTGATTACTTTCGTTACACTCATTTTTCGATATTCCTTGGGGGAAAGTAAGCCAAATTTAATTTTACCTATCCTTTTTGGACTGCTCATGGCCCAACTCCTAAATTGAATCCTCTAATTCTATGCGGGGTGCTATTCCAAGCGCTTTCATTTCATCTAGAAGTAATTTAAATGCATAGCTCATCTCTACTTTATGAATGTCTGTATCAGCCCCGCAGTTCGGGCAATACACGATGTTGCGGCGTTTATCGAACGTAGCTATCATGCCACAAGCGGTGCAAACTAGCTCTTCAACTTTGTCTGACTCATCAACAAGCCTTTCTTTCAAAGCCAGCGCAGCACCATGACCAATCATGACGTCGCGCTCCATCTCACCGAATCTTAGACCTCCTTCACGCGCTCGTCCTTCAGTTGGTTGATGAGTCAAAACCTGTACAGGCCCTCGAGACCTTGCGTGAAGCTTCTCTGAGACCATGTGATGTAACTTTTGATAAAGAATTACACCTATAAAAATGTCAACCGTAATTCTTTCTCCCGTGATTCCATCGTACATAACCTCTTTGCCCGTATGCGAAAAACCATTTGCTACTAATGCTTGTCTTAAATCCTTTTCGCTTTCTCCAGAAAATGCCGTTGCATTGATCCTTCGCCCCTCTATACAAGCTACCTTCCCACCGATCATCTCCAAAACGTGGCCTACTGTCATCCTTGACGGAATTGCGTGGGGATTTACGATTAAGTCTGGTACTATCCCTTCTTCAGTAAATGGCATATCTTCTTGCGGTACTATTAATCCTATCACCCCTTTCTGTCCATGCCGGGAGGCAAATTTATCTCCAAGTTCTGGTATGCGTTGATCTCTTGTTCGAACTTTCACTAACCTCGAACCATTTTCACCTTCAGTAATTATAACCGCATCCACTATACCACTTTCATTCGAGCGCATCGTCAAGGACGTCTCTCGCCTCTCTTGCACACTGAGGCCTCCTAGCTCTGTCGGCTCCTCTAAAAATCTTGGCGGGCTTGTTTTTCCAACAAGCACGTCATTTGGTTGAATTTCTGCTTCGGGATTCACGAAGCCATCTTCGTCGAGGTTAGCATAAGCTTCTGGACCGCGAGCACCCCTAACTTCTGCATCCGGTATCTCAAACTTGTCCTCCTGACCTCCAGGGTATCTTCTTTCTTCCCCTTCATACGTCCGGAAAAAGTGGCTCCTGCCTAATCCTCTCTCAATAGAACTTTTGTTGATTATAAGAGCGTCTTCGATATTATATCCCTCATACGAAAGCACTGCTACTATGAAGTTTTGTCCAGAGAGCCTGTCGTCGAAACCTACAGCATCCATAGTATTCGTCTTAACTAATGCAAGCTGCGGGTAATGCAAATAGTGCGACCGAGTATCAGGTCTCAGTCGCCAATTTGCACACGATACGCCAAGAGACTGTTTTACCATTCCAGCGCCCATTGTATTGCGCGGCGACGCATTATGTTCAGGATAGGGAACTATACCCGCGCATATTCCAACGATTAAAGAGGGGTCAATTTCGAGGTGAGTGTGTTCAGCAGTTAAATCTTCTTCATAAATGGCGATGTACGTATTTGTTTCCTCCTCCGCGTCAATGTATTCGATCAAGCCATCGTACACGAGATCATCAAATAAAATTTCCCTGTTTTTAAGCTTACTGATGTGATTATCGGTGATCAGGGGTACACCTCTTTCAACAATTATGACTGGCCTTCGAGCTCTTCCAGAATCCGTGTTTATGTTTATTTCGCCAGTCTCTTCGTGGTAAGTGATGTTGGCTAAGTGAGGGATCTCACCACGCCTTCTCTTTGCTCTAAATTCTTTGATAAAGCTCCATGGATTCACATGCGTGCCTTTCAAAGCTCCATCAACGAAAATTTTTGCTTGATTCAGATATCCGCGCTCGGTTTGGACAGTTTGTATTTCGCCTATTGAAGCATAGCCAAGTTCCTCCAACGCAGACAGTATTATTTCAACATCTTCGAGAGCAGTTGATAACTCGACTTGCTGAGCGAAGTTCTTGACAAGACCGCAATTAGGACCCTCAGGGGTTTCATTGGGGCATATCCGTCCCCATTGCGTCGGGTGGAGATCCCTAGCTTCAAAGTGCGGTTGGGCACGGGAAAGCGGCGATATCACCCTCCTTAAGTGCGACAGCATTGCCATGTAGTCAGTTCTATCGAGCAGTTGTGAGACCCCAGTTCTGCCGCCGACCCAGTTGCCTGTAGCAAGAGGGTGCGTCAACCGTTCTGTTAGAACATCAGCCCGTACCGCAGTAAGAACGCTTAGTTCTCGATTTCTCATATCCGCCCTTTCTAGTTGATACTTAATATCTCGAGCAAGTCTGTTAAATGAGACCCTGAAGAGGTCTTCCATAAGGTCTCCCGCAAGTTTTAAACGCTTATTCGCATAATGGTCCTTGTCGTCTTCTCCACGCTTCTGTAGAGCAAGTTTGAAGCAAGCTTCAGCCATCCTGCCTAAAAAGTGAGCCTTAATTAATCTACATTGTTCATCCGTCAGATGCGGATCGTTAAGATGCGGAAGAAGATAGCGATCAACTACATAATTAGCTCGCTTCGTTTGATATTCTGTGGCTTGCCCTGCTGCTACCTTTTCCCCTAACCTCTTCATCGACCTCTCATGAACTCTTTTTTGATATTCCTCAAACGATTCATTTTGCTCTTGAGGAACTGCCTCAGCCTCTTCAATATTTTCAAGCATAAATTTGACGATTTCAGGATCTTCAGATACCGACTGAACTATTTCTTGATCAGTCACTAAACCGAGGGCTCGCACTAATAAGACATAATTAATCCTTCCGGATATAGATGGAAATGAAACTTCCAATATCGAATTGCGGCCTCGCTCCACCATAACGAGAGCTCTGTATCCTCTACGCTGAGAAAATACTTTTGCGACTTCTATTTTTCCTCCGTACCTTTCATCATATTCAGCAAATATTTTATTCTGAGCAAGGTCTTCAAGGGTCATAATAACCCGTTCGGTTCCGCTTATTATGAAATATCCTCCAGGATCAACTGGATCTTCACCGAGCTTTATCATTTGGTCAGTTGTCAGCTTAGACAAGTTACAGGATTTCGAACCTATCATTATAGGAAGCACGCCTACTTCGACTTCTTCTGGTTCTTTTTCGACGTCTCCTTGAATAAGCGTCATTTCGAGAAAAACTGGAGCCGCATAAGAGATATTCCGCAGCCTCGCTTCTGTTGGATAAAGTTCTTCTAACGACCCGTCTGCTTCACGAACCTTTGGTGTATCAACACGGATTTTTCCTAGCTTTACTATAAGCTCGGGAACATCCGTTTCTATTATCCCCTGCTCATCGATAATCTTTTGGAGTCCTATGCTTATAAAATCATTAAACGAATTGATGTGATGTTGAGCGATTTTGTTCCTTGTAAAGTAACTCCTCGCGACGACGTCTCTATCTATCATTCTATATCAACCAACTTTCGTATCCACGACGAGTCTGTAGCTTTTCGCCTCACCTGCCGTATGGCTCTTTCGAACTATTTTTATTACATCATCCTTTTTCGCCCCAATTTCTTTGCAAACAGGATCGTCGATGAGAATCTTGGGAAGTTGCTTAAGTTCAATATCATATTTATGCAACAACGTCTCAACTTCCTCTTGAGACATGACGACATGGCCTGGCACCATGATGTGCGTTAAAACGTTATAATTCTTCATATGTTGGTCACATCCTCAAAATCGTGTTATTACGAGCATATTAAAATACGGTCAGTAATCAGAATTAATTTTGCAATTACCATAGTTCTGATAGTTGTCGGCGCAATCTTTGATCAACTCGAATTTATGTACTGTAACTACTCTAATTCACGTTAGTTTCAAGTACGACGCTATTCTGCTGTTACCTGCTCAACAAGCGGGCTCGAAGGGATTTGAACCCTTGACCGCCTGGTCTCTTTCCCAGATTTAGTGGTTAAAAGCCAGGTGCTCTGCCTAACTGAGCTACGAGCCCTTTTTTTGTTAAGACGACGAGACTGTACTCTAATAACTATTGACCAACGCACAATTAGCAGCAGGTATACCTCACTGCTTGTAATATATTTTTATATAATTTAAATCTTTCCAGTATAAACATTAAAGTATTTAAAGCTTATTTTTACGTCCGTAAGCCAACAAATGCTTAAATATATAGGCCCGAAGAGGATATTAGTTTAAACAAAAGTTTATAAGTTACACAACTTTAAGTTGAGAGTCGCGTGGTGAAATAAATGCACAAAGTTACCATAAGTTTGATAAAAGCCGATGTTGGAGGATTTCCAGGACATGCTACTGTCCACCCGGGCATTTGTGAAAAAGCTCGTGAAATACTAAAAGATGCCGTAGAAACTGATGTTATAACTGATTCTCACGTTATGGGAGTCGGTGATGATTTAGAACTAATAATGGGACATTTTAAAGGAGAAAACAACGAAGAAATTCATGGACTAGCGTGGAAAGTCTTTACAGAGTGCACGAATGTAGCAAAAATTTTGAAACTCTACGGCGCAGGACAAGATTTATTGAAAGATGCTTTTGCAGGGACGGTACGAGGTTTAGGCCCAGGAGCTTCAGAGATTGAATTTACTGAGAGAGCTGGAGAGCCGCTTGTAGCGTTTATGATGGACAAAACGGAGCCTGGTGCTTTTAACTTGCCTATCTACAAGATGTTTGCAGATCCGTTCAACACAGCGGGACTCATAATCGATCCAAGCATGCACCTCGGTTTTAGATTTGAGGTATGGGACATTTTAGAGCACAAGAGGGTTTTCATGGATTGTCCGGAAGAGATGTATGATATGCTCGCACTGATCGGGTCAAAAAGCCGATATGTTATTAAAAGAGTCTATCCGCGTGAAGGTCATCCCAAATTACCTGCGGACGAACCGGTAGCATCCATAAGCACCGAAAAACTGTTTGAAATAGCGGGCGAATACGTTGGAAAAGACGACCCAGTAGGACTTGTTAGATCCCAATCAGGGTTGCCTGCGCTTGGTGAGGTATTAGAACCATGGACCTTTCCGCACCTTGTAAGCGGTTGGATGAGAGGTAGCCACAATGGACCTATTATGCCTGTTAGTTTTATCAATGCTAAATGCACGCGGTTTGATGGTCCGCCGAGAGTCGTTGCAGCTGGTTTCCAGATAGCGAATGGTAAACTTCACGGGCCTGTTGACTTATTTGACGATCCCGCCTACGATGCTGCACGAGCCGAAGTAAATGTAATAGCAAACTACATGAGAAGACATGGACCATTTGAGCCGCATAGACTACCTAGTGCGGATATGGAGTACACAACGTTGCCAAAGGTCCTTAAAAAGCTGGAAGGAAGATTTGAGTTAATAGAATAACGTGGAAGAAGTCGCCAAGGGACAAATACATAAAGGTTCTTAGTCTAAAAAAATGTCTAAAAATGCCCACCTGACAGACTTTTCCATAAAGCCTTGCTCGTGTGATAAACCATAACATTACGAAAATTCAAAAAGAGTAACAGAAATTGCCTTAGTTTGTCAGCAAACAAATCGAACTATGAAAGTAAGTGACAGGCCGGCGATATTCCAATATTCAAAAAACTGAAAGATCTCTCGCGATAGTTTGCCAATGGAACTTGCGTAACCAACACGTGTCAGTATGTATCGCAGGGAGATTTTAGTAACCCGAACCAAGACAGTCTGACGTCGTAATAGTGACGATTGACATCTTTAGTTCAGTTAATATTGGTGTGAACTTATTGCTCTAACAATTTTAAATTATATATTGTTGTAGGAACAATACTACAAAATTATATGAGCGAATCTTTCATGCTTGACGTCAATTCAATCAGTAGCGATTTGATACCATTTGCTATGGCGATACACGAGATATTAAATCGACTACCAGTGACGATGCGTAGTAAAAATAATCGTGGAATCAAAATCGAACATGGAGAAGTAATAAGCAAAAGCTATACCGGACCAGTTTTGGAAACAGTTCTAAAAGAAAATCAAATCATAAAAACAAAGCCAGAATCTGGTGACTACGAAAATATACCAGTAGTTGTCGCTCCTGTACGAGACAGCACAGGGTCACCAATAGCTGCAATAGGCGTTGTTGATATTACAGGAATACTTGATCTAGCGGACTTAATGAAACGTCAAACTCAAATAATCGAACAAATGCGTTACTGCAAGATCTAGGTGCTTACATCTTATTTGAATCTTGGAGAGATCAACATACAAGAAATATGGACTGAAAAATACCGCCCGAATAATTTAAACGAAATAGTGGGACAGGATATAATAGTCACGAGGCTTAAATCATACGTTAAAATAAACAACATACCACATATGTTGTTTTCAGGTGCTGCGGGTACTGGAAAGACGAGCGCGGCTATTGCTGTAGCACAAGAACTCTACGGAGATAATTGGCATAGTAATTTTACAGAACTAAATGCATCGGATGAGAGAGGTATCGATGTTGTAAGAAATAAAATAAAGAATTTCGCACGAACAGCGCCATTGCACTCACAATTTAAAATAATTTTTCTGGACGAAGCAGATGCACTGACATCCGATGCTCAGTCAGCTTTAAGAAGAACGATGGAAAGCTACAGTATCAGTTGTAGATTTATTTTATCATGCAACTACTCGAGCAAGATAATTGAACCTATTCAGTCGAGATGTGCAATTTATCGATTTAAACCGGTCAGCGATACAGACATAAAATCACGTATTACCTTTATTGCAGACCAGGAAGGATTAACTCTAATTGACAATGCTTTAGATGCTATTTGCTATGTGGCAAATGGTGACCTTAGGAGAGCTATCAATACATTGCAATCTGCGGCAGCAGTTAAAGAAGATATAGATAAAAACTTAGTGTACCAAATCACCTCTATAGCAAAGCCGGAAGAGGTCAATATGCTCATGTACAGAGCTATGAATGGTAACTTTATCGGCGCATTAAAAATCCTTGATTCACTTTTAGTAAAACAAGGTCTTTCAGCTGGTGACATCATAAATCAAATACACAGAACTGTTTTTAGTCTAGAAATACCTGATAAAGAAAAAGTCAAACTGATAGATAGGATTGGCGAGATAGACTTTCGACTCGCAGAAGGTGCAAGTGAGAGAATACAGCTTGAGGCTTTAATTGCACAGTTCATGCTGATTAATCTAGACAATTAAAATAGCGTTCACGGACGATGTAGGATCTCAATATATACGTCTTCAGAGAAGGCCCTCACGTTGTACCCCATATCCCTTGCGACAAGCAGGAGTGCAACTTCATCTTCTACTAATCCCCCAAGTTCCATAAGCCTGCTATTTACCATCTCTAGTATGTCCGACTTTTTCAATCCCTTTCCGGTCAACCACTCAATTATTTCATCATAAAGCGATTTTTTTAGAGAAGCGCATGTAGGCTTAAATCCTAATGGAACGCTGTAAAGAGCATCGTCAAAAAGGATCTTGACTAAGACTCCATCAAATTCGACCAGTCCTCTTTCTAACGCTAGGGTTACAACTTTATTTGCTTCTTCTGGCGTGAACCATCCGCAATCGAGTGAAATAACGTAAGCTACCTCACTTAGAGGCAAAGCTTCAGCTCCTTTAGATCTAAATATATATGATACAATGCGCTTTAGTTCAGTGACATTTACTGACACGATCTTCACTTTGCTAGTACTATTTCGATTTTATAAAATAACTACAATGTGAATTTATATACAAAACATTGAAATATCTATGTTACTCTATTACAACTACTAACATATTCGAAAAACAGGACGTTAAAATGGCATGGCAAGGTAAATCATTAAGAAATAGTGCTGGTGGAAGGTTAATAAGAGCAGTTGGAAAGAGAAAATATGAAATGGGCAGAGAGCCCACGCTAACTCAGCTTGGCGAACCAAGAACAAAGAAAGTATCAGGATTTGGTGGAAATTCAAAAATGAAGATACTGAGGGCATCGTACATTAACGTCAAAGATTCCACCACTGGCAAAACTCTTAGAACTAAAATTGAAACAGTTGAATCAAATCCGGCAAACAGAAATTATGTACGACGAAATATTATAACAAAAGGAGCTATAGTTCAAACAGAGATTGGCAAAGCAAAAGTCACGAACAGACCAGGACAGGACGGAGTGATTAACGGAATTTCTATCCCTGAGGCTCATGGTGATCATATAGAAGGACAGTGATCCTACTAAAATCGATACTTTGATTTTTCGTTCACTCAACTCCGATATTTTAAAATTTCTTCCGTAAATTCTTCCAAGCCCTCGCCAGTTTTAACACTCATTTTAATTTTTCTGATATGTGGTGCAATTCTGTTCATATCATCTTCCATTCGCTGTATACTGGCCTCTACGGCTCCTGCTAGATCTATTTTATTAATAACGCCAATATCGCTCACTCTAAATATCATTGGATGCTTATTAACAACATCATCCCCCTCAGTTACACTCACAACAACGATTCTTGCGGCTGTTCCGAGTTCGAAGTCTGTGGGACACACCATATTCCCAACGTTTTCAATGAAAAGGATATCCAGTTTTTCAAGTGGCAGCTGGGCAAGTGCGTGCCGGACAAGATGCGCATCGAGATGACATTCCGTTCCCGTATTCAGATTTATAACCGGAATGTCAAGTAGCTTCATTCTCTTGTAGTCGTCTTCTCCAGAAACGTCCCCTGCGATCGCCCCCACTTTTGATCCCTTTTCTTTTAAAACGGGCACCACTTTCTCAATGATCGACGTCTTGCCCGAGCCAATTGATCCTAATATATCAAAAGCGATTATATCGTGATTCTGCAATAGGTTCGAATTCTGTCTTGCCTCTTTTTTATTCTTTTCAAAAACATCTTTTCCAACTGAGATCTCTAATTTGTGCATGAATTCCATACGCTATTGGGTTATCATATTAAAAAAGGTTTTATGCTTGACTATACAACTATATGGCAATGCCGAGAATGTCTCAACGAGTAATTTGGCCTGCAAACATCGATGCTTTAAGAACAAGAAAAGAGGGGAGGAAAATCTCAAAAAATGACGCTGTAAAATCACCTAACATTGGCGAAATTGAAGCAGCTGCTAAGGAACTAGGACTTAACCCAACCTGTGAGCCTTCAAAATCTTACCCCAAAACCTGGTGGGAAAAGAGCGGTAGGGTGTCAATTGACAAAATTGTGCCAAGGCAAGAAGCAGCTAAAATTATTTCGCAGAAGATTAAAGCACTTAGGGCACAGGCCCCCGAAGCTCTGTTGGTCAAATGAATAGGAGAATTGAATTCCATACGCATACGACGTTGAGTGACGGAGAACTCATTCCGTGCGAGCTCATACGAAGAGCACAGGTTTTAGATCACGAAGCCATAGCGATAACAGATCACGTCGATTTTTCAAATATCAATTTCGTTATTAACTCCATGAAAAAAGTGATCGACGAAATACAGGATATAATAGTCCTTTTAGGCGTCGAAATAACGCACGTGCAGCCAGAGAAAATTCCTAAACTTGTAAATAAGGCCAAAAGGCTTGGAGCACAAATCATAATAGTTCATGGGGAGACTCCTCTTGAACCAGTAGCTCCAGGAACAAACCATGTGGCAGCAAGTCTCGAAGATGTGAATGTAATAGCGCATCCAGGATTAATAACAAACGAAGATGCAGAACTTGCACACAAAAATGAGATTTTTTTAGAGCTTACAACGAGGTGTGGTCATAACATCACAAATGGGCACGTGGCAAAAGTGGGCACTGATTTACTAGTAAATACAGATTGCCATTCAATTGACCTCATATCGTATCAGTATGCTAATATAGTTGCTCGTGGAGCAGGGCTCAATGTCGCCTCAGCGGCACGGGTGATAAACGAAAATCCTCGGACGTTGCTTAATAATATTTTATAAATTTTTCCCAAAACTTTATATATGAATTAATGTTATATATTAAGTTACCGTTCGAGGTCGCAGTTTGCAGAGGTTGGGTACTGTTCTTCACGTGTCAAGTCACAGAAACCTAATTATAAAAGGGGAATTTTTTCCGAAAATTAATTCTACTGTTCTGACAAAAAAACTAAAAAAAATTGGCTCGATATATGACGTATTTGGGCCCGTAAAATCGCCTTATATATCTGTTAGACCTTTTAAAGATATCCCATTATCAAGCTTGATTGAACTTGCGGGTGAAAAAGTGTACGTTTAATCGTGTTGGTGAGTAACTTGGTAGAAGTAGAAAGAGAGAGACTGATAGAGAGAGAAAAAACTCGTGAAATTGCAAAAGAACGTCAAAAAGAACTTGGCGAATACGAAGAGTCTAAGGCCGTGTGTCCCGAGTGTGGTTCCAGGCAACTGGTACAAGATTATGAGAGAGCAGAACTTGTGTGTGATAAATGTGGCCTTGTGATTGATGAAGAATTTATGGATATGGGCCCTGAGTGGCGAGCGTTCGATCACGATCAACGCATGAAACGAAGCCGCGTAGGGGCTCCGATGACATACACAATTCACGATAAAGGATTATCGACTATGATAGACTGGAGGAATAGAGATTCATATGGTCGATCGATTTCCTCTAAGAACAGAGCTCAATTATATCGGCTCAGAAAGTGGCAACGTCGTATTCGAGTATCAAATGCAACCGAAAGAAACCTCGCATTTGCTCTTTCTGAACTCGATCGAATGGCATCGGCGCTAGGCCTTCCACGCAACGTACGAGAAACAGCGGCAGTAGTATATCGAAAAGCGGTAGATAAGAACCTCATAAGAGGCCGCAGCATCGAAGGGGTAGCAGCGGCGGCTCTTTACGCTGCGTGCCGGCAGTGTTCAGTACCCCGGACATTGGACGAAATTGCTGAAGTGTCGAGAGTAAGTAGAAAGGAGATCGGCAGAACTTATAGATTTATATCACGCGAGCTAGATTTGAAATTAACGCCCACGTCTCCAATAGACTATGTCCCGCGTTTCTGCTCTGGCTTAAAGTTAAAAGGGGAAGTACAATCAAAAGCCGTTGAAATTTTGAGGCAAGCAGCAGAAAAAGAGCTGACGAGCGGCAGAGGTCCTACTGGTGTTGCTGCTGCAGCTATCTATATTGCATCGGTCATCTGTGGAGACAGGCGAACTCAAAGAGAAGTGGCTGACGTAGCGGGAGTCACTGAAGTGACCATTAGGAATCGTTACAAGGAGCTTGCGGAAGAACTTGATATAGAGATCTTATTTTAACGGGTCTCTAATCACTACTTTTTTATTTTGTCAGCGTTTTAGCACATCGTCTAAAGTCACAACACGCGAGCCAAATACATTTTTTAGATGATATAATGCATATGCCTTGCCATAATCGGTTGTTGTTTCAATACAATCACTCACAACGGTAGTGCTATAGCCAAGGGCACACGCGTCTCCAGCCGTATGAAGAACGCATATGTTTGCCATTACTCCTGTCACCATAACATCCACGAAGTCCCTTTCACGAAGGAATAAGTCTAAATCTGTACCGAAGAACGCGCTGTACCTTCTTTTTTTGATCCTGTAATCGCCATATTCTGCGATATCGCTTATCACTTCAGCTCCGTGGGAATCCTGGATACAATGAGCCCCCCAGATATTAAACTCCGGATCATCTGTTACGTGCCAGTCTTGAATCAAAATTACCTTGTCAAATGTAATCCCATCTAAAAGCTTTACTACATTATCTATTGTTTTTTCGACTTGGTCACCTATGTACAGCGCACCATCTTTTGTAACAAAATCGTACTGCATATCACCAATAATTAAAGCGTGTTCTGTCATATGTCGCTGTTGTTAACCCCTGCCTATAAGAAATTGGCGCCACGTTTTTGTTACTCGCTTCACATTTAACTGGGATTACGTAGGATTAATATACATTTAGCTGAGGTTATTCAGTATGTTCGGCATAATCGACGACGACACAATTCTTGCGGGGTTGTCAACAGATGTCTATTTTTTGAGAACTGAGGAGGTACTAACACACAAGGGGATAAACCCGAACGTCGTTGCTGAAGTCACGACGCCAACAACGGGAATACTATCTGGTGTCGACGACGTAGTTCACCTGCTAAAGGGAAAGCCACTCGACGTCTACGCTATGGAAAATGGAACGTTATTTTATCCTAGAGAGCCTGTCCTCTATGTGGAGGGACGTTACTTGGACTTTGCTCGTTATGAGACATCGATATTAGGTTTATTGTGCCATGCATCGGGCATCGCAACTAAGGCTTTTAAAATTAAGGCTGCAGCGGGGGAGAAGAGGGTGGTATCGTTTGGCTCCCGGCGCCAACATCCGTGCCTCGCCGGCGTTATTGAAAAGAACGCCTATCTTGGAGGCATAGACGGCGTAAGCAACTATGCAGGAGCGCAACGAGCGGGATTGCAGGCTGAAGGCACAATGCCACACGCCTTAATCATTTGCTTTGGAGAACAAGTAAAAGCATGGCAATCTTTTGACGACGTTATACCAAAAGACGTCCCACGCGTCTGCCTATGTGATACCTATGCCGACGAAAAGACAGAATCTGTACTTGCATGCACCAATATCAGAGATCTATCAGCAGTGCGGCTTGATACCCCATCGTCAAGGAGAGGAGATTTCCACGCTATTATCAATGAAGTGAGGTGGGAGATGGATATCAGAGGCTGCAGTAACGTTGAAATATTCGTTAGCGGCGGACTTGATGAGGAGGATGTGCGGGATCTGCGCGATGTGGCCGACGGCTTTGGAGTGGGCAGCAAAGTGGCGAGTGCACCACCCATAGACTTTGCCATGGATATTGTCGAAAAAGAGGGAGAATTTGCTGCAAAGAGGGGGAAACTTGGTGGTAAAAAGCAGGTATATAGAGACTGGAGCACTCTTGACGACATGATTCTTCTTAGCGGCTCTGAGGAGAAGTTTGATCTTGAAGGAAGGGCGCCTCTCTTGAGACCAGTGCTTCAAGGCGGAAAGATCGTTGCGAATTTCGAGTTGGAACAAGCAAGAGAATTGGCGCTCAGTCAGCGTAAGTTCTGTGAAGAAAGCTTTATCTGATAAAAAAAGCCTATAGCACTACGGGCTCGTAACTCAGGGGTAGAGTGCCACGTTCGCATCTTTTTGAGAAATACGTGGATGCCACGGGTTCAATTCCCGTCGAGTCCATCTACTAACCATAAAGTCCGAGTTTGCTTGTACATTCCATATATTCACAGACAGAGTGTACAAAGGTTGAGGTACACGGTTACCTAGATCATGTACTTCTTTTTTAACGCCTTCGCCCTGCGTTCACCAACGCCACAACAAATGAGGTACTTCTCAAATTTATCGACGAACGGTAAATCCGAATCGTAATACGTCGTGATGTAGTCCTTGTTGTCGAGGAGCTTATACGCTGATTCTCGCTCTTCGGTATTACTGAACTTAATACTTTCGAAAAAGTTGTTTGCGTATTTTTGTTCGAGGGCCTCTAAATGTTCAATGACAAACAGAACATCCATCATCTCTTCTTTTACTCTATCTATTTCACCTTCCACGTTTTCCCTCATTATTATGTACGGCAACATCTCTCGTAAAGAGTTGTAAAGTTTCTCTTGTTCTTTCATTTTATCTTGAACTTCTTGAATTGCTTTTGACACATTTTTCTTGTATTTTTCTTTGTGATCTATCAGATTTCGAGCGGCAAGTTCTGCATATAGTTCACGATCAGATAAATTCAAGTGCCCTAAACCATTTCTAAGCGCAAGTTCTTGTAGGCCAACAAAGATGTAGCTTATTCCCTGCCTTCTCAGCTTTACAAGATTGAATTTCTCTTTACTTAAATTCTCTACAAGTCGCTTTACATTTGAGAAAAAGTTATCGAAGTTTGTAAGCACGGCAGTCTTATAATCATCGTTGGGGAGTTTTGAAAGAATCTTTGTAGTTAATAATTGCTGTTTGTCTTTCAAATTATTCATCAGATCATCAAGAAGCTCATATTGATGAATCAATTTTTCAATCTGATCCTCGGGCTCCGTGTCGAATATGGTGTCAGTAACGGTGCCAAGTAAGATCTCTCGGGCCTTGTTACTGCCTAAAGATTTCAATTTAGCGAGCTCATCTTCTGTCACTCTAATGTTAAAAATTTTATCTTTAGACATTAGGTAAAACGTAAAACGTTTAAAATTAAATAAATTTCTATTATTGTTAAATTTTCAGAGAATGTCAACTCAAGAGAAGAGAAAGACGAGCGTGTCGTTAGACGAATAAGAGACGATACAACATGCTGACACACTTAACAGAATTGCTTGAGAGAGAAAGGTTTTTAATCGGAAGCAGAAGCCGAACTGGCTTCGATCATTAGGAATTGCACTCCTCTACGTTGGGTTGTTGTTCCCACTGGCGGAAGAAGTGCTCACGTTCTTCGACGACACCTCCTATGAAGAGGTGCGGCAGTGGTACCGTCGGGCTCAGGAGCTGCTCCGTGCACCACGCGAACGCACAGGCCGAAGGTACTGATAGACCGATGAGACGAAGGTGAAGGTGGAACAATGGTCGGTGGTACTGTCTCCGGGCAGCGATCGACACTGAGAACGAGGAACTACTCTGCCCAGGATAGCACTCACTCACGCTGACACGAGATGGGCGCGACGCGTTTCGCTTCATCCGACGCGCGTGAAGCGCGTGCACTTACACGCCGACGGCAGCCGTAGATGGGAGGCCGTGATACCGCGCGGGCGCTTAGCAGACTTGACATGCCGTGGATGGAAACGGGTGACGTTCTGGAAGCGAACTGAATGCGATGAGACAGTGGTTTAGCGTCTTCAAACCGGTAAAACGGTGTTATCGGCTATTGCAGCATAACAGTCGGGAAGCACCTGCAGTATCGGGTCTGAGGCATTCGTGGCGGTATTCTTGTAGAGAAATTAATTTGACGTCCTCGATTTTCTTTTGTTGTTAATTTACAAGCTAGCCACCGTAAAACAAAGCTACCTTAATCATCAAACATAAAAAATAATTAAAATTACAAACTCATCGTTATGTGCTGCGAATCAGCGTATTAAGTTGACGAGCATAAATCATTTTGATACAACAGCCTTTTCATCTCTTTAATGAGTTTGAAAAAAGACAAGAATTAACCAGTAGACCGACGACTTAGATAATGTTTTAACTAAAGCAAGCAGGTGATGAGAAAAACGGAATACATTCCATCATCTCAGCGCACAACATCATACTTTTTATGTTATAACTGTCATTCGTCCATACCCGATCTGACTCGGCTGCTTCTTGCCATTACTGTGTTGCAGACGCTGTTGTTTCACTGATA
>CAZKZX010000015.1:0-16089 GCA_964557335.1 uncultured Methanomicrobia archaeon
CCCCTCCTCCGAAGCTGCTATGTAAATGAAAAATGCAATTATTATTAAGAGTGGATTATAAAAAAGTCCAATTAGTCCCATAAAAACTGCAAGAGTTTTACCTATTTGTACTGCCATTCTTGTAGCTTCCAGATAGGATCTCTTCATAGCCAATACCGCCCTCAATACTCTACCACCATCCATTGGAAATGCTGGTATCAAGTTAAAGCCGCCTAAGACGAGATTTATGTATGCAAAAAGCTTCACAAACAGACTTGGGACTTGTTCGGTAATAACAAATGAAGGCAGCAGAAAAACAATTCCGAGAGCAACGCTCACCAAAGGGCCAATTAATGCCGTTGGAAGCTCAATTCGAGGGTTTTTTGGGATCTCGATAGCTGAAACCCCTCCAAATAGATAAAGAGTTATGCTCTCTATTTTGATGCCGTACCTCATAGCTAAAAGAGAGTGGCCGAGTTCGTGGAGCGTCACACAACCGAATAACCCAAGTGCAGCAATTATTCCATATATATATGCATTTTGGATGTTTCCAAATCCAAATGGTGATGGAGATATGGCGAATGCCACGGCAAAGAGTGGAATAATTAGCAAAAACGTGAAGTGAATGCGGATAGGTATTCCATTTATTTTTGCAATTTGAAATGACCAAGGCATAAAAACGACCTGTTATTCCCTATTATTTAATAAACTATATATCACTTTAGTCATAAAGCGTATGTGATTGTATATCCGTGATAATTACGACGGAGCGTCACTATGCGGATCGAATTAACCCAAATAATGGATCTGAATGTCTACACCGATAAAGGTGAGTACATCGGGAAGGTGGAGGACATAAAGATAGATACAAACGAAAAGAAAGTAACAGGGATAGTAGTTGGAGACGTTAATCATAATCTCTTCGATATTAAATATAGATTTATAGTTATACCGTACCGTTTTGCAAAGTCGATTGCCGATATTATACTCGTCAGTAACGTAGTAAAGACGTTAATTTCTCGCGCAAAACCGAAAGAAGAATTGTGATGAAGGATCACGAGATCTACTCGAATTTGCGCGCGGTTGCTCCTTGCTTTGTACGAGCTGATGGGAGGAATTTTAGAAAGACACTTACTAATTTAAAGTGCAAACAGCCGTACGACTTACGATTTGCTAAGGTTATGGCTGATACAGCGGAGCTGTTGATAAGCATTAGTGGGTTCTCTCCTGCACTTGCCTTCACGTTTTCAGATGAAATCAGCTTGCTTTTTTATGAGCTGCCGTACAGAGGGAGAGTTGAGAAATTAAATTCTGTGGTCGCCAGCTACATCTCGAGCGCTTTTACCTTGAAAATGTCTCTTAACAAACCTGCAGCATTTGATTGTCGAGTTGTTCCTGTGGGTGCCCCTGACATTCAAACCTACCTTGCGTGGAGGCAAGCCGAGGCTTGGCGAAACCACGTGAATGCCTATGGATACTATTGTTTACGAAAAGCTGGATTGAGCGGCAGAGAAGCTTACGAGAAACTACGCAATATGACCTCGAACGAAATCCATGAGTTAGTATTTACTCACGGGGTTAATCTAGCAAAAACTCCAGCTTGGCAGCGGCGAGGAATTCTTGTTTATAGGCAGAATTATCGAAAGGCTGGGTATAATGCGCTGTTACAACAAGAAGTTGTAACTTTGAGGACACAGGTTGTCCAGAATTGGGGCCTGCCAGTTTTTGGATCTCCTGAAGGAAAAAAATTCCTCAGCGACGTGCTCTCTAGAGAATATAAATAAATGTCGATATTTATATAATATCGGTACTCAACACAACGTGTTACTAATATGTGTAAGAAGCGAGAATAAGGGAAGAGCTAGCGCGGAACGATCTAATTTGAGCCCACCGCTTGATGTGATTATTTTCATGGAGGAAAAACTGTAATGTTTTCAAGTCTTTTGGGATCAAAGCCAAAGATAGCGAAAAACGAGGAGGTGTACCTTCTCGAGATTAAGAAGGGCCCTTATTACGTAGTCGCTTCCGTAGAAGTTGGTAATACCACTACCAAATGTATCTTAACCGCTTCGAATATGAAAGACGGCAAGGCGTACATTGTCAATAAAATAGTACATATGACCCGTGATGTGCGCGATCCTAAACCTGGTGAGGACATATTTGGTCGTACTCTCACTTACAGACCGCTTACACGAGGATCGATAGCCGATATGGTCAAGGACACACTCATTAAGTCAGTCAGAACCGCAAATCTTGAGTTAGCGGACGACCTCCATTTTGTCGTAAGGTCAACAGGAGTGGTCGCAGGCTTTGACCGACCAGAAGACATAGGCGAATTCATTATCGCCCTCGCAGACGGCTGCCTTATGGCTGGAGTCAGTCCGCGGAAGATGACGCCCGCAATGACGATCGAACATCTTCCCAAGAAGTTTCGTGAGTATAGTCTCCTTAACAAAGTAGCATTTGACGGCTCAGTCAGTGGGGTGCTTCCGCCCATTGGATCGACAGGCGTTGAAGTTGTGGCAAACGAGATGGAAGGCGAGCTTGCCACAGCGGGGATTAAAGAAGGAGCAAAGTGGGCAAACGTTGATTTTAGAAACCCCTGTCTATCAATGGATTTTGGAACAACGTTCAAAGGGCGTATAACAAATGATGCACTTCCCTATGCAAGCACCATAGCAAACTTCTGTGGGATATCAGGTGAAATTATTGATTCCATAGGGCGCGGCACAGGGCTCGTGAATGAGACAAGCGGAACCACGTTTGATCTCCCCAAACCAAACAGACTGAAGTACGCTCTAGTCAAGGAAAAGGATGCGCGGGCCCTTGCGCGGGAAATTCATCAGCATATACGAATAGAAGAAGTTCCTGTTTCTTCACGACGATTCGGGAGCGTTCCTGTAAATCCAAAAGCCGCGGAAAAAATTGGACTTACACTCATCGGCGTTGATTCTGGTGAAAACGGGAGCGACCTTCATAGAATTTCGAAGGTGGGGGGCGAAATCTATGAAGATTTCGGAGTAGAGATGCTTTTTAACACGATCGACTGGGTATCTACTGGGATTGCTGAGCGAATTATAAGTACGTCGCTAACAAAGGGTCTCATCAGCAACAAGACGACTATCGGCATAACTGGGAGGGCGGGCATTACCGGCAATAAGCCACACCATATTTTAAAGATTGTCAGAGAGATGGGGCTGTATGCCAAACCAGAAGATTATATTGTGTTTGTAGATGATGGTCTTGCACGGGGCGCAGCCGTTATGGCGAGGTGCATGAATTCACTAGGCACGCCTAAAAATCCTTTTGGTGGGCTGCGCGGAGGAAAGTGTATTTTAGGTCAGCGGATAAAATTGCAGACATAATGATCGTTTGCTATTCATGTGGTACTAGTCTGATTGTAGTTGCTTAACTATATTTTAACGTCGCTCCGTGCATATCATGACAGACCCTGATTAAGAGAGAAAACCACCGTTCTTTGTGTCTCATTTATCCATTTAAACACGTGCAATAGCGCATTCAGAACAAACGATAATTGCGTAAACAATAAAACGAATGTAATAAAAAGAACATGGGTGTATTTAAAACACCCTCATTCAATTCTTATCCACTTTCATCTAATCCATCATGTCTTCCGGCATTTCACCCATCCCTCCTTCTGGAGATGGGGGCTTTCCAAATTTGGCAGCTTGAATAACGTCATCTATCCTGACGATCATATTAGCTGCTTCAGAGGCCGACAAAATGGCCTGTTTTTTCGTTCGTAAAGGTTCCACAACATCCGGCCACATTTCGACAGCCTTCCCCGTGTTGATATCAATCCCTGTGGTGCTGTTTCCGCTTTCATGAGATGCTCGCAAAGTAACAAGCGTATCAATGGGATCGAGACCTGAATTTTCAGCAAGAGTCTTCGGTATTACTTCAATGGCGTCAGCAAACGCCATAATCGCGAGCTGTTCCCTCCCACTGAGAGTTGAAGCATAATTTCTCAGCCCCAGAGCGATTTCAATTTCTGGCGCGCTTCCTCCCGCTACAATTTTTCCATCTTCTATAGACGCTTGGGTTACCCGCAGCGCATCATATACGGCACGATCCATTTCTTCAACGATATGGTCCGTTCCGCCATGAATCAAGATGCTCACAACCCGTGGATTTTTGCATTTTTTAACTGTAATCATCATTCTCTCCCCATTATTTAGTCAATTCCGCATGTTGCGCATCCGGCTTCAATATCAATTGTCTCTTCTACCTCGCCAGCGTATCCCAAGTCAGCTGAGCTGATGTCGTCAAGGCTTGACATGATTCGCGCTCCGGTAACTTTTGAGATAGTCTCAATGTCTTCACGCTTAACGTTCTCAACGGCTAAAATGTTATTCCGAGCGAAGTGCCACTGCACGAGATCATCAATTCCTTTCTGACAAAAGACGACATTTGCGCCACAGATCTTTATCTTTTCAGCGTTTTCGATTAATGCCTCGTGATCGCGCTCCATAAAGAGTTGCATCTGTGATGGATCTTTAATTTTTATCTTGGCATCGGTCTTTGTTTTCTTCAATTCAAGTGGTTGATCGTATACAAGAATCTTTGCATCGCAGACTTTTTTTGGCATGCCCTTTGCTGCGCGTTCCTTATCAACGATGACGCCTTCGATTAGCTCAGAATCACTAAGTGAGCCCCCGACCTTCTTTTCTATCTTGACATCATCTTCATCAATCGTGTACTTGCCGTCGGTTTGTTGTGCTACATATTTTACGGCTTTAACCACTAGATCTGCAAAGATATCTTTTCCCTCTTCCGCACCCTTACCGACGAGCGCAGTCTTTGCAATCATCTGCAAAAGTTCATCATCGTTTATTGTAACGTCGCGCGATAGGGCTTCAACAATTTCTATCGCTTTTTCTGCAGCCAATCCATAGCCCTTTTCGATGACAGTTGGATGGATATCTTGCTCAAGCAGTTCTTCAGCTTTCCGCAATAATTCTCCTGCAAGTATGACTGCCGTTGTTGTTCCATCTCCAACTTCATCGTCTTGTGTTTTCGCTACCTCAACCATCATCTTAGCTGCAGGATGTTCAATATCCATCTCTTTTAATATCGTTGCACCGTCGTTTGTGATTACCACATCGCCCATTGACTCAACTAACATTTTATCCATTCCTTTTGGTCCGAGCGTGGTCCTGACGGCTTCAGCAACTGCCCTGCTGGCCATAAAATTCGAGGACTGGGCCTCTTTGCCTTTCGTCCTTTGGGTTCCCTCTTTTAAAATGAGAATCGGTTGACCACCAATCAATGTAATACCTCCGTTTTTAGTAGAGTAGTTGTTCTATATAAAATTTATTCTGCATGAGATATATAGGATCAGATGGGATCAAGCTGCTGCCCCTGTTATAGTGGGGGAAGACTTGCTCAAATGAATGTACCGTTGTAAGTATTAGCGAAGTTCTCCCTTAGAATCTAGCAAAAATGGTCGAAGTCATGGACGCGGCATTGCTATTGCATGAGAGATTTCATCGAACCGCTTGGACTTAAGTAAGTTGAATAGATTTAACACATTTACTTCAAAAAACTTTATACCCGTCACGAATATGTGGAACTATTCATATAGCGGCAAAACTCAACACATTTGTTTCTTGTTAATTTCATCTCTTTTAGGAGATCCTGCATTTAATCTATGCTCTCTCGATAAGTTCACTTGCGATTAATTTAAGGTATCATCAGTTTAAACAACCTAAGTAGCACTGTATATTTCAATTCAGCCTTTTTTATACTTTTTTTGAGAGAAGACTAGTAAATGAAAAAGCCTCACAAAATATCACGTAAATGATCATTGCGAGGATAGGATTGATACTGCCTTCTTATCTTCCTACCTGTAAGACGGATAATTTTTACCAGCTGAAGAATGGCTTGTAGCTTCGATTTCAACGCTATCTAGATAAAAAAGAGAGTAACACTATAAAGTCTCATTAGTGAAATAAACCTCATAAATGAAAGAAAAAACTTTTTAACTAAATCTGAAATCTGAATAATGCGCCGATTTTTCACTCTCCTGAGCGCAAAGGTTTAGCTTTCATTCTAGCTAATCTTTTTTAACAAATAGCCCGATTGTTATAATAGCTGCTGCAGACATTGCCGCCCCATAAAAGAAGGCATAAGGAGGTCCAAGCATCTGCCATAGTCCTCCAGCTATAAAACTCGCTGGCAATGCTACAATGCCAATAATCGTGTAATATGTCCCGAAGGCAGTCGCTTTAAGAGTTTTAGGAGCGAGATCTGAGACTAAAGCTTTGGATACGCCATCGGTTAGGCCATAATAGAGTCCATAAACGGGAAAGAGCATCCACATCATTAGTGAAGAGTTAGCAAGTGCAAATCCAAGATAAACAATAAAAAATATGCTATAGCCGAGGAGAAGTACCCTTTTTCTGCCTATTTTATCTGAGAGAATGCCAAATGGAAAAGCGGTAAGTGCATATACAAGGTTGGATATGAGATACAGGATTGGTATGAATATTGCTGCTAATCCGAGATTTTGTGCACGTAAAAATAAGAAAGCATCACTCGAATTCCCTATAAAAAAGATGCCAAGTCCAACGAGCAAGATTTTGAAGTTTCTATCAAACGACCTAAATGAAATTTGCCACACGTGGCCATCTCGCATTCCGACTGCTGCATCTTTTACGAAAAACACCACAAGTAGCGTCGCGAATAGCCCTGGAATAAAGGCAAGAAGAAACAATCCTCTATAGCTTAAATAGATAAAGAGAGATGCAGCAATGAGCGGACCTATTACGGCGCCTAACGTGTCGAGTGATCGCTGGAAGCCAAATGACCTCCCCGTGCCGTTTCCTCCGGACTCAGAAATTATAGCATCACGGGCTGAGTCTCGTACACCCTTTCCAAGCCGGTCAATGAATCTCAGCCCTAAGACTTGTTGCCAAGCAGTAGTTACAGCAAGGAGCGGTTTTGCTATTGCTGAGATCCCATAGCCCGAATACACAAGTGGTTTGCGCTTTCCGAACCTATCTGAAATGTATCCGGAAACAATTTTAAAAATGCTTGCAGTGCTTTCGGCGATACCCTCGATGATTCCTACATCGATAAACGAAGCACCAAGCACATTTACAAGGAAAAGAGGTACCAGGGGGTAGACCATCTCAGTGCTCATGTCAGCAAATAAGCTTACAATCCCAAGGATTAATACGTTAAAACTAACTCCAAAAATGAAAGCGTCTTTGCTGAACCATTTGCTTACCATTTAATGCATGTAGGAAGCAACTTTAGCGCTTAAATTTTTTGCGAATATCTTTTTTTCATATGCCACTGCGGATTACACTGACAAAACTACCTTACGTGAAGAGTATGCATTCTGCTGGCATCTTTTTATTCATTCGATTCATTAGCTCATAGAAATGTACAAGTATCTTCATAAGGTTACAGTGGTTTCAACAGGTTAACTCACGTTACAAATGATCTGACTTTCTTAGCCATACTGGGTTCACGTAAATGGTGTGATTAAAGGGCAAATGATTTAAACTGATATCTTTATGATACTCTAAATAATTTGAGCGCTTATAAAGGACGGTGGTAGTACGTTTGAAATAGAGCGCGTAATAGGTAGAGAAGTTCTTGATTCGAGAGGAAACCCCACTGTAGAAGTGGAGGTCTATACGGATTTCGGTTTTGGCCGAGCTATTGTGCCCTCGGGAGCATCTACTGGTATAAATGAGGCACTAGAGCTTAGGGACGACGAGAGTCGTTATAGGGGAAAAGGAGTAGTTAGAGCTATCAATAATGTAAATAACATCATATCACGTTGTATTATCGGGATGGATGTGCGAGCTCAGAGGGATATCGATCGATCATTGATAGAGCTAGACGGCACGCCAAATAAATCTAACCTCGGCGCAAACGCCATTCTTGGGGTGTCTATTGCTGTAGCTCGAGCAGCGGCAAACGCTATTGATATACCCCTCTTTCAATACCTCGGGGGTTCGAATGCATACGCTCTCCCAGTACCCATTATGAACGTTATAAACGGTGGACAACATGCTGGAAACGAGCTGTCAATTCAAGAATTCCATATCATACCAATAGGAACAGAAACGTTTTCAGATGCCCTAAGGATAGGAGTTGAAACGTACCACGAGCTGAAGTACGTATTACAGTCAAGCTATGGGGCTGGAGCAACAAATGTAGGAGACGAGGGAGGATTTGCACCTTATCTAACGACAACTTCTGAGGCATTTGATGCAATCATAACAGCAGTCGATAATGCCGGATATAGTAATGAAATTCGACTTGGAATGGACTGTGCTGCGTCCGAATTTTTCAAGGACGGGAAATATACAATAGACGGGAAAACGTTCTCGAGTGCCGAGTTGATGGATTATTATGAACAGCTTGTAAAAAGTTATCCGATAGTTCTCATTGAAGATCCATTAGAACAAGAAAATTTTGATGACTGGGCGCGTTTGACGTCACGACTTTCTGCAACGGTCATTGTTGGAGATGACTTATTTGTTACAAATACGAACCGGTTGGCGAAAGGGATTGAAATGGGTGCTGGAAACTCACTTCTTTTGAAGTTAAACCAGATTGGTACTATTTCAGAAGCATTTGACGCCGCTACCCTCGCGTTTAGAAACGGGTACTCAGTGGTGGTCAGTCATAGATCGGGCGAAACTGAGGACACCTCAATCGCAGACGTCTCTGTCGCTCTCGGTTCCGAATTCATCAAAGCAGGTGCGCCAGCGCGAAGCGATCGTAATGCTAAATACAATCAGTTATTGAGGATCGAAGAGTCCCTTGGAAGTTCAGCATATTACAAAGGGCTTACTATGCGCGGGTAAATACACTTGGTGCTGCCGCGGGAAGATAGTGACTTTAATGGAACGCATTTTGCTACACTAAGAACTAGAGTGCTACTTGACCGAAAAAAATCCGATTTCGGCAGCAATTCAACCTGACTTAAGGCTTCAGTCTCAAGAACCTTGGTCACGTGATCACAAATTTACGGCTTGGTTGTTCATTAGCTGATTCATTCGTTGCTATTCTGTGGTCTTACAATGATCTCACGTGCTACGTTAACAGCTGGTCAAAGAATCACTTTTCGATTTGTAACGTTAACACAACACTTAACTATTGCTTTGTTCCTTCATGTCTCTTAACACTAAGCGTTATCTTGGGATACATTATGTCGGTTATTGTTAAGCTTTCTATTGCAACGCTCCTGCTAATTTGTTTAATTATGCCAGCAAAAGCGGAGCCTTTGACGGTCAAGACGACTGTTGTGGATAATCACACAATAGAAGTGTCAATAAAAAACTTTGGGGGGGCGATGCCTAGTACAAAGGTGGACATACTTGTTGTGGATAAATATGGATATTTGATGTACAAAGGGTCGCGTACCGTGACATTTAATCAGAATGAGCAGAAAGATCTCGTTTATGTAATCCCTGATCTTCCGTTGGGCAGATACCCGGTACAAACGTTAATTTACAAAGACACCAATTCTGCAATCCAACCGACCTATTATTACAATTGGAATGCAGCGACCATTTCCATTGAAGCGCAACCATCTCCATCTCCATCAGCAAACCCTACGAAAAGTTCACCGTCACCACTGAGTAGCTCCTCATCTTCAGCACGCTCTGAAAATATAACGACTGCGGTTGTTCCGCTTTCGAATACTACTAACGTAACAGAATTTGAGGGCGGCTCAAGGGGAACTCTCGGGATTCCTATGTGGATGCTTATAGTACTTCCAATAGCTGCTCTCTTTGCTCTAGCATTATTTCTCTTATTAAACGAGAATAGTCGAAGCAGGTACGCCAAGACTGTGGATTATGACAATCGTTACACAAAGTCGGGAGGAGCTAGCACTGAAGAACTACAAGCCAAATATGTACCGAAAACGCGTATTGTGATAGAAGATAATGAAAGTACGTCGATAAAAAAATACGATACCAATTCAGGTAACATAAGAGCTTCGAGATTTACTAGAATACCGATAGAAGACTCTGAAAGTGACGAAGCAAAGAGATGAATTTGCTAATCATTTGATTTTGAGCGGAAAGATCATGTTATCGATGTAGCAAAGTTGGACATTTTAGCTAGTTTCTAAGAAAATGCAGCTTGCTCTAAAAGATCTTTTTAATAGATTGAAGTGCGCAAGTAGGGAGACAGTCAAGCACTGCATATAGCAGTGAGCAGTAATGAAGACTAGTGGAGTTGACTATCACATTTATTTGCAAAGTTCGACGCATAATTTTTGGCAGAACTTCTTCTTATATTTCTCACTTAAAATGTATCTCACAAGGGGAGCAATACGTTGGTAGCTGCTTCTATAATAGACTATGATTAAAATAAATAAGGCATATTCAGAACTAAGGTATTAAAATCATTCAATCAAGGAGAACTCATAATATAGGATGACATCAATCATCCATTCTGTAACCTGATCGTACGCCACAGTATAACGATCTTTCGAAAGCATCGATCTTCATCAAAGACTTGATGTCGAGGTTCGTTAGTGCCATTCGGACGCTGTTGAAATCATACTCGGAACGATCGTAAAGTATCGATCTAAGCCGCTCGACCTTGTCACGATCTTCTTGATTCGTTTGTTCAACATTCGAGAGGAGCCATTTAATTTCAGATCTACACAAGATCCATTCTTGCTGCTCCACGGCAACCCCAATGAATTTAATGAAGTTTTTATATATTAATACTTGATGTCGGACGTTTATGTCGCCATGTCGAGTGCAGCAACGAAATGTGACTTTGTTAATACCGCGTTGAATCTTTTTAAAGACAAAATAAAGGCTGTAAAATCAGTTTTTGTAAAGCCAAACCTTGTTTCGAGCGAGCCTTATCCTACGACCACAGATCCGCTAGTGCTTGATGCGGTTTTATCGTACTTGTCAGATCATGATGTGGCTGTCGGCGACGGGCCTGCGTTTGACTCTATTTGGGATAGAAAAGCAGACAATATCATAAGAGATCATCCGCTCGTGCGTGTGTGTGAAAAGCATGGCATTGAGTTTATTAATTTAAACAAGCGGAAGTATGTACGAGTTAAAGCCGACGGTGATATGCTTTCGATGTCGGCAGTTCCGAGCTCTTACGATTTAAAAATTTCACTTCCGGTTTTGAAAAGTCATTCGGTGTGTGGCTTGACTGGGGCGATTAAAAATCATTTTGGGCTTCTCAAAATCAGCGATCGCATGGCAATGCATGCAAAAAAAATTGATATACATAAGGGAATTGCCGAACTTCCACTTAAAGATAAATTTGATATCTTCATTGTCGATGCAGTTGAGACCTTAATTTATGCACAGGAAGTGAGGCATGGAGGTGAACATGCTTACTTAGGATATATGCTTGCAGGTGCAGATCCTGTTAGCATTGACTGTGCTGGGTTTGAATTGTTAACTGTGGTTGATCCTAAGCTTAGAGATATGAATGTTGAAAATATTACTCATATAAAATACGCTGCTTTATTTGGGGTAGGATCTATGGACTACACGTTGACGGAGGTGTAGGAAATTGAGTACGTTATGGGTTGACAAATATCGACCTAAATCCTTCACGAGCATTGTAGGCCAAGATCATATCAAGGTGCAACTTGAAAAAATAGTAAACAGCAAAAATCTCCCTAATCTCATTTTTAGCGGTCCAGCAGGTACTGGTAAAAGTTCGACTGCTGAGGTTATCGCAAGGGAAGTGTATGGAGAAGCTTGGGAAGGAAATTTAATCGCATTAAACGCTGCAAATACCTTCGAGCGGGGAAAGAAATATCTTGCAACTACCAAGCCATTTTCACGATTCTATGATAATAATAAAGGGTTACTTGATAATTTCAAGCATGTCGTGAACGGAATTGCTAGCATTACCCCTTTTGATGCAGAGTACAGGATATTATTTATCAACGACGCAGATGCTCTTACAATTGATGCCCAACAAGCCTTGCGGAGAGTAATTGAACGATACAACCGCACTTGTAAATTTATTTTGTCAACAACACGTCTTTCGGGCGTCATTGTCCCAATCAGATCACGATGTTTAAATGTGCCTTTCAGAAGCCTTGAAGACGACGTTGTGTTCGATTATCTTAAAAAAATCGCAGGTCTTGAGGGTTCTCACGCATCAGATGAGCTAATATCAGCAGTAATTCATCTGTCGAATGGAGATCTCAGAAAATCCTTGACCATACTCCAAATCGCTCTAGAAAATGAAAGCAATGCTGATGACTTAACCGCCGTTTATGAACTCTCAAACATCATACGAGCGCCTGAAATACAGTCCCTGCTAGAACTTTCACTGAATAATGAGCCACTAAAGGCAATAAAAGTACTTGACGCACTATTATTGGAAAACGGTCTTAGCGGCCAGGAGATTGTCGCTCAACTCAGACGAAATGTACGAAGCATCGGGCTCAGTCAGAACTCCGTAGCAAAAATCTTGCACATTCTTGGGAGGATCGACTTCAATTTAATTGACTGTTCAAACGAGCGAATTCAACTTGAAGCTCTTATCTCTGAACTAACGATGATAATCAATAGTTCGTAAAGTAGAGAATTCCTCATTTAAACAACGACTTTCAGTTTATACGTCTAAATTGTGAGCAGTTCATTGTAATCTGCTTTCAAGAAATTATAGGTCGTGCATTAATCCTGGCTGTCTATTGCCTTCGCTGATACTTTTTTTTTACATTGGATTTATTAGCCGTGCACCTATACGGCTACGTTACTTAAATGATAGCAAAAATGGCGTTGCTGTATAAAGAAACAAATAACTCTCCATTACAATTATAATTATGTGGCAGAATCAGGACATCCGATTTTGTCAAGCGCAACGTTTTTTTCGGGCACTCCCACAAATTCGACTTTTCCATCGATGATGGTCGTAGGTACGCTTCTTACGCCGAATTTTTTTATAAATCCCAATCCTTCCGGCGTATAGATTTCTACGTCTTTATACTCAAACTCGCATTCGGATTTTAGATCCTCCCAGAACTGTCTGGCCATCGGACACACCGGGCAGCCTTTATGGGTTAACAATATGACTTCGATCATAAGTGGTCTCAACTTCTGCATGTGTATTGTAGTCTAACAGATCTTTACAAAAGTACTTGCATATCTAATTATGGCTTACTTTGTGCAGTACATCTGAAAAATCTTCTCGGTTAAAGGGAAGTCTGTTAAGCCTCCCTTTTTGCTACGGACAAAATGAAGTGCATATATCTTGTTGAAGCTTTGGGGGCTAATTTTAATAGCGGTCCCCATCAGTATCCCACTAGTTGCTCATCGGTTGACTTCGCGTTAACACTAAAGTAACTTAAAGCAGTGAAGATCTTATGCACTGTCGAAACTATCTCGTGCTATGACTTGTTCTAAATTGTTTAGTAATTTTTCGTTTTCTTCTTTCAAGCGTACTGCGAGCCTGATATAGTTGCCTTTTGTAAGCTTAAATGAGCTACAATCTCGAATTAAGAATCCGCGAGCGAGCATTTTTCGCGCAAGCTCTGCAGAACTAAGCCCTGTTTTTGAGACATCAGCCATTATGAAATTTGCTGCACTCTTCAATGGATGAATGCCGGCAATCACGCTCAATTTTTCATAAAGCGTACGTCGTTCTCGTGCTATCAAATTGCGGGAGGCTAACAAGTAACTCTCACAATCTGATAGCAGGAGTGCACTGACCTGAGCAGCAATTGAGTTTAAGTTCCATGGTATCCTTAAACAATCCAAAGTCGATGACAGAGCATTTGGAGCTAACCCATAGCCGACCCTTAGACCTGGAATTGAAAACGACTTTGTCAACGATCTTAACACGAAAATATTGTCGTAATCAACGTGTACGGCACTGTGAGCAGGATCTGACAGTTCAATGAAGACTTCATCGACGAACAGAATAGTTCCTTTTTCTCTGCAGGAATCTGCTATCTCAGAGATGTGATCTCTACTTAATAATCTTCCAGTAGGATTGTTTGGATTGCACAAAAAAACCATTTTTATATCTTCTTCTGACAGAAGAACTTTAAGCTCACGCATGAAGTTTTCAACGTGCCATATGGGCAGCAATGTTATTTCGGCGCCACACAATTTACACGCATACTCATACTCATCGAACGTGGGGGCAGGAATTACTGCCTTATCCCCTGTTGATAGAACTGCTGACGTTACGCTTCTTATGAGTTCTACAGAACCATTTCCGGGCACGACAATATCTGGATCAACGTTCAAATAATTAGCTACCACTTCTCTGAACCGTCGATATCGGTTGTCTGGATATGCTTTCACAGATGAAAGCGAAGTTGAGAGAATTCTGTCGAGATTCGGGAAGAATAACGGGTTAAAGTTTGCGCTAAAATCAAACACATCGCCCAGCGTCTCTTGAACTTCTACTGACCTGCCCCCGTGCACACAGGGCGTTAGCTCTAAATTGTTGTTACGTATTGTAAATGTCATTTTAGTTTACTATACATAAACTTAGATTGTTGGTCGCGCTAACAGCGGCATTAAGTCTTTGCCGATTATTGTATTGAGCCTTCCAGCCCGCGCTGATCTTTCACTGTATGTAGCAACATTATCTGGCCTCACTCCTTTCCCGCACACAGTGATAGGGACTGCTTCAGTCATGTGAATGTGTTTGATGCTAGATGATCCGTGATCAGACAGTAAAGCAAAGCGCATCTCTATTGGATTTACCGCATCGAGAATGTGTCCTATCATGTCATCGATTTTTTCAATAATAATCAATTTTCCTTCAACGTCTCCGTCGTGACTTGCCTCATCCGTACCTTCGACGTGGATGAGAATTAAGTCATACTCCTCCAAATGTTTAAGAGCAACCGTACTCTTCGAGATCGTATCGGTGTCCCACTCACCTGTAACATTCGGAACATCCACAATGTCCATGCCCGAATATCTGCATACTCCTTTTATGACAGGAACAGCAGCAACACAGAGACACTTGCCGAACTTCTTCATAACTGGTTTCATATGGTCAATGCTCCCAACTGCCCACGGCATTATCACATTTGCTGGAAGCTCCCCATCGGATATTCTCTGTAAATTGAGCGGATGTACTCTTAAAATTTCGTGCGATTTCTTCATGAATTCATTTAGTGTCTCAACCGTGGACAGATTCCCGGGAGAATTTGTGAGTGGTTGCGCCCAAATTTTTTTTCCGACATCATATTGAGCTGGAAGTTTAACACCAGTTGTAAAATTCTTATCTTTTAAAACGAGGGCCCCTTTAAATCCCACAGTCTGTTTAAACACAAATTCGGCCGCATTAAGTTTGAGATTCGAATTTATAGCTAATTCAAGTTGTTTTGCCTCACTTTTAATACGACCAGCCCGCCCATCAACGAGCGTGAACTCATCGTTTATTGTCGCAAAGTTTACTCTAAATCCAATGTCGTCTGGGTAAAGGTCTAAACCCGCCCCCAATGATTCATACGCGCCTCTGTTCGAATAGGAGAGGTCCACGTCTTGCCCGAGGAGAGCAAGATGGGCCGTATCGCTGTCGACAGTTATACCGGGCCGTATTGCATAGAACTCTCCGTTAGCTCCACATTTTGCAAGTAAATCCATATTCGGGATATTAGCGTACTCTAAAGGAGTCTTGCCGCCTAGTTCCTCTAGTGGTTCGTCGGCCATTCCATCGCCGATAATTACGATAGTCTTCACATCTAAACGAAAAGCAAATGAAAGAGATATAATTTTTGATGTTCTGTTTTTTTTAACAAATTTAATTTGAGTGAAGTAGAAATAATCAGGTAATTTCTCTAACAGCAAATTAACAGTATAAGATTGCTGTGCACGCGCGTCTTTGATGCTTTTACCTTAACATCGATCATTGGTATGAACATCTGTATTGTGCCAAGCAGTTAAGTACAAGAATGGTGCAACACAACTTTCGAGTTTTTTTTACTCTAAGCGAAAGTGCGTTTATAACGGGTTGAATTGTATACTGTAGCGCTGCCGAACAATCAAGTGAAACTAATTGAATATGTAAACAATGATATATGGCTTAAAATTACTTATAATTCCATAAAATTCATTATACAGCGCAGCACATGACCGTTATGATCGTTTAATT
>CAZKZX010000016.1:0-16049 GCA_964557335.1 uncultured Methanomicrobia archaeon
CTAGATACAAACTAAAATCCAGTATGGAAAAAAGAAATGAACGTCCCTTGTATACATTGCTTTTAGGATCAGCAACAGGGACGGCAGAGCATTGGACACTTGTTGACCTTACTCCTGCAGCAATCGCAGTATCATTCACAATCAATAAATACCAGTCATTCTGGACGCACTTTGTTGATTCGTGTGCTTTGCTGATCCCTGCCATAGTAAAGTAATTACGCCTGTCAGCGGTGCTATTAGCAGGAAAAACATTTACTGCAGATAGAAGGTCTTTATAGCCACTGTTAACAACTTTAGAAGCAACGCGGCTGTATTTTTCACCTTCTTTTTTATTCTGTCAGTTTGTACGTCTACAATCTTCTGAGTTGTCGTTTCTCTACACGTGGCGTACGAGCTTGCGTCTGTGTACCAAACGTTATTAGTATGTTGAAAGATTAGGCGCTAACAAAAGTAAGCCCATTCTGAGCTCACTACCAACTCCTCGATTCATCTGTCTGTTTATCACTTTCAGCATGATCTAATGAGTGATACGTGGGTATAGATTTATAAATTATTATATATTTCATTATTTTTTTATATTCTTAAATGCATCTAATTATTTATACAAAAAAGTATATAAAATAGATATTATCTATTTACAAATAATGACGCAAATGAAGCCGATAGAAGTCTACCCAGAGGTATTCCAGATTCCCGCCAAAAGACCCTCGTGCCACGTTTACCTTATATTAGGTAAAAATAAGAACGTGTTGATTGACTCTGGAATCGACATAAACTTTCCAAATTTAGAGAGAGCTCTGCGTAGCGTCGGACTGGGTTGTAATGATATTGATATTGTTATAAATACTCATGAACATTTTGATCATATTGGATGTAACAAATATTTTTATGATGTTGCAATAATCTTTGCAGGAACGCTTGCGGCTGCAAAAATCACAGAGAGAGATGAATATGTCACTATGTATTGTTCTTATTCTGCCGACTACAAATTGACCAAGCCGCATATTTGGCTCGAAGATGGTGCAATAATCGATCTTGAGAACTTTAAGCTTGAGATATTGAATACACCGGGACATACCTCTGGATGTATATGCATATATGACATTTACAACAAACTGCTCTTTTCAGGTGATACGGTCTTTGCACGAGGTACACTTTCAGCCATAGCACCGTCGGGAAGTGCTGGCGACTATGTGAACTCAATGGAGATGCTCGATACAAAGAGGATTGGACGCATCTTTCCAGGCCACGGTGCAATCTCAAAGACGCCCTCGAAAGACATCAGGCGAGCGTTAGAAAACGCAAAACTAAAATTGAAAGAGGTAAAACTGGGCGATACGTGGTCCGAGTCAACCCCTATAGACAAGCCTTTGCCCGAGCATGAAGTCTGTTAGTTACCTCAAATAGGTGCGTTCGCCTTCCACCATATAGAGTACCCGACACGCAATATTCACCGCATGATCGGCTATCCTCTCAAGGTACCGTATAATATAAATCACACTGGCGACGTCACGTATACCCTCAGGGGGACACGATCCGTCTGCCACGGTGGTAAGGAAGTCATTAACTATGTGTTTATATAAACTATCGATCTCATCATCTCGGGATTCAAACATCCTCGCTTTTTCAACGTCTCCATGAGCATAGGTTTCAATGCTATCCGCGACCATGCTCTTTACTTTTTGGATCATCTCATCAAACGACGCTTCAGATATTGTGACGCGAATTGGTCTGTCCATTACGAGCAGCTCTTCGGCGATGTCTTCAGCGAAATCCCCTATCCGTTCAAGGTCAGTTATCATTTTCAACGACGTCGCTATTATTCTAAGGTCCCCTGCCATGGGCTGTTCGAGAGCCAATAGCGACATACACTGAGATTCGATTATCCTATCAAGTTTGTCGATCTCATCGTCGTTTGCTATCACTTTTTTTGCAAAATCTGCGTCGTTGGTTTTCAGGGCTTTAGTGATATCATCGATAGATCTCATCGCGGAGTGGCCCATTTTTATTACATTATCTTGTAAATCTTCGAGTTTTTTAACGTACTTAATCCTAACCATGTTTTGTCCTTGTCATTTCATTTAGATCGGCTCACCCGAACTTCCCAGTGACATAAGCCTCGGTCCTCGGGTCTTTTGGTCGCTCGAACAGATCTACGGTAGGGCTATATTCGACCATCTCTCCCAAAAGGAAAAATGCGGTACTTTGCGACACGCGCGCGGCCTGCTGCATGTTGTGAGTAACGATTATTATAGTGTACTCTTTTTTTAGTTCCCAAATGAGATCTTCAATTTTTGAAGTGGCTATGGGATCTAAAGCTGAACACGGTTCATCCATGAGGAGAACAGCTGGTTCCACCGCCAATAGCCTTGCTATACAGAGTCTCTGCTGTTGGCCGCCGGAAAGTCTAAGCGCTGACTCGTGTATCCTGTCACTTACTTCATCCCAGAGTGCTGCGTGTTTCAAACTTCTTTCAACGATCTCATTAAGCCTCTTTTTGTCACGAATACCATGAACCCGCGGCCCATATGCAACATTATCGTATATAGATTTAGGGAATGGATTTGGCTTCTGGAAGACCATGCCTATCTCTTTGCGGAGCGCAACAACATCAGTATTTTTGTCAAGTAAATCCATTCCGTTATAGTTTACTTCTCCCGTTACTCTGACGCCATCCACTAAATCATTCATCCTGTTAAGAGTTTTAATAAATGTAGACTTGCCACATCCTGAGGGACCTATTAATGCAGTTACCTCGCGTTCCGGTATGTCTATCGTGATATTTTTCAAGGCTTGAAATGCGCCGAAGTAGAGGTTCAGATTCTTCACACTGATCTTAATATTTTTGTCCATATAGTCCCCTATGATCCTTTGAGCTTACAGTCCTTTGAGATTTCGTATATACCTATTCATCAATGTGTCAGTAACAAAAGTAATCACTAGAATGGCGATGACAAGAAGTGCGGCAGTTCCGTATGCCGTGCTCGTATCGCGGTATTCCGTGAGGACGTTATAGAGATGTAATGTCATCGGTCGTGCGGGTTCCTGTAAGCTTTGAGCTATATTTATTGCCCCTCCAACGGTGAGCAAGATAGCAGCAGTCTCTCCTATTGCACGTCCCATCCCAAGGATTATTCCAGTAATGATTCCTGGCAATGCCGTGGGCAATGCTAGCGTTCTGATCATCTGCCACTTGGTCGCACCAAGCCCAAGACCTCCCTCTCGAAGTTCGAGCGGAACTGTTTTAAGGGCTTCTTCTGAAGTTCGCAATGATATGGGTAGTATCATAAAAGCTAACGTTAGCCCCCCCGACAATATTGACCAGCCCCCCGTGTACTCCTTTAGCGCGATAACGAAGAAGAGAAAGCCGAAAAGTCCAAGTATTATTGAGGGTATCCCTGCTAATATTTCTGCTCCTTGCCGTATGACTTTTCTAAACAAGCTCTCTCTTGTATATTCAGTAAGGTAAATCGCCCCTCCGACGCTCAGAGGGGTGGCAATAAGCAAAGAAAGTACAGTTACTTGTATAGTGGCTACAATTGTCGGATAAATACCGCCACCGGTATGCCCCCACCCCGCAGGCCACGTAGTTAAGAATTGCCAGCTGATGACGGGTATTCCGCCAGCGAAAATATAAGCTAGGACCACAATAAGAATTGCCAGCGCTAAGAGGCCGGATGCCCAGAGTAGCCCGTAAGCGATTTTTTCGTTGCGCTTTCGCCGGTTCATTTAAATTCGCCTCCGGAGCGCCAGATTGGCAACTCCCGTGAGAATCATTATTATAACAAAGAGGACTATCCCCATGGCAAACAATGCCTCCCTATGCGCTCCTGACGCATAGGACATCTCGAGGGCAATTTGGGCGGTAAGTGTGCTGACTGGGCTTGTAACGGACTCGGGGATCCGCACCGTATTTCCAGCAACCATTAAAACTGCCATGGTCTCTCCGATTGCACGCCCCATGCCCAGAATCACACTCGCCACGATCCCCGAACTTGCTGCTGGCAACAGTACACTCTTTATCGTCTGCCAATGAGTTGCGCCGAGAGCGAGGCTTCCCTCCTTATATTCGCGCGGCACAGCCCGTATTGAATCCTGAGATATACTAATTATAGTTGGTAAAATCATAATTGCCAGTATTATCCAACAGGCAAGGACACTTGTGCCAAACCCTCCAAACTGATCCCTAATCCACGGTACGATGATTATAAGGCCAAAGAACCCATAAACCACTGATGGAACTCCGGCAAGTGCGTTTATCGAAGGCGTGAGTATTCTCCTCATGTAGGGAGGCGCTAGTTCTGCCAAAAACACTGCACATGCTATTCCAAGTGGCGTTCCGATTCCAATTGCTCCCAACGTTACTATAAGCGAGCCAATAATGATGGGGAATATTCCCCATGACCCGTTAGCAAAGCTGTCCGTTGGTCGCCAAATGCTGTCAGTTAAAAAACTAGGACCCGCTTCTACTAAAAATGGAAGACCCTGGCTGAAGATAAAGTAGATAATCAGGAATATAACGAGAACTGAGGAAATTGCGCAAATTAATAAAAATAGCTCGATAAATCGCTCTTTTATATTTCTTACTCTTGCTCCTCGTAACATGTTAAGGTTTAGACCGACCGGTTTCTTCGTACTGAGCGCGTCACCCATGTGCTTCAGACTCTTTCATTTATAACTGTTAAAAAAGGGGAAGGAGGTGATTAATTTTACGATTTTCATTACTTCGCCTGATTAATTGGCACAAGCCCGTCGGCTTTTAGCAACGCTTGACCACCGCTACCGAGCGTATAATTCAGGAAGGATTGTACAAGGCCGGTCGGACTGCCTTTTGTGATAAAGATAAAGTCCCGCTGGATCTTATAGGATCTATTTGCGATGTTATCATATGTCGGTGCGACGCCGTTGATGCTCACCGCTTTACAAATAGACGTTACTTCTGCCAATGATATGTACCCTATCGAATTGGGATCACCTGCAACAAACGACCTGACTGCACCAGTAGATGACTGCGTCACGCCCGTCGATGTAAGATTCCCGCCATTTAAGACGATGCTCACTATCCCATCGCGAGTACCTGACCCTTGTTCGCGGTTTACAACGTTGATCGGGGCATTGTTTCCGCCTACTTGGGCCCAATTAGTGATGTTACCCGTCAAAATATCACGTGTTTGATTCATCGTGAGACTTGATACGGGATTCGATGGGTGTACGATAATCGCAATGCCATCAACAGCTACTGGTACCGGCTGTAAGTCGGGGTACTTCGCCTTTTCGCTGGCTGTTACATTTCTCGAAGACATCCCGATACCTGCAGTGCCTTCTCCAACAGCAGTAACGCCAGCACTTGATCCGCCTCCTTGAACGAGGACTTGCACGCCGGTATTATTAGCCATAAATGCTTTTGCTAGGACTTCGGCGTGCGGTTGTACTGACGTAGAACCTGCCAGCTGCAGTTTTCCTGCCGTGCCCGTTTGATTAGTGCTAGTCGTGCAGCCTGCGCTCATTACTGCTATTGCGACAATTAACGCTACCAAAGTTAAGGGTGCATACTTTTTCATTGTTTCACCATAATTCAAAGACCAAATATATTCCATATCATTATCCTATATAGACTATATAAACGAAAATAGATAATGCACTTAAGTTTATTGCTGCGAGGAGGAGGAGATACTGCCGGAACTTACTGGGACTTGGCGATAGCTAAATCCAGCGCAACTTCGGCGATGTTAACCCCATAATCTCCAACTCGATCCATACTATCAACCACCGTCCCTAACGGCACAGCGAGCTGGGCTTCAAGGTGGAATATCGCTTTATCGAGTCTATCTAAAATTTCCGTTTGTTTGGATTTCAGTTGTATCGATTCTTCAGAGAGAGCGATATCAAGTTTAAAAAACGCATCGACTGCCAGTCCGACGATCTTATTTGACATGTCATTTGCGACTTTTATATCATCAAGTAGCTCGTCAGGAATTGTGTTCCCGCTGAGCATCAACACGGACTTTGCTATCTTATGGGCATGGTCTGCAATCCGCTCCAGCGATGACGCCGCAAGGTAAAACTCAAGCCCATCCTCAGTCGATATGTCCGACCCCTCGATGTACGGGCTCTCAGTCATCTTTTTGAGGCGTTTTATGATGAGGAGATAGAGTCTGTCAACATCCCCGTCTCTTTGTATCACATCGTTCGCAAGGTCTGCATCATCTGTAATGAGTGATTTTATAGCGTCCATATGCATGGACTCGACGATTAAATGAATCCTCCTTAAAGCCTTCTTCACGGGGAGCTCTGTGGGATTCAGAAGGTCTTGTATTACAACAGACTTTGCAGTCTCTTCCACTATCTCTGTGCCTATGAGTCGATACGTCAGATCCCGAATTATCTTTCGCTGCTCGGAACTTATCCTCTCAGCTTTAAGTTCTATCATTTCATAACCAGCAATGTAAATTGCGATTATCTGTCTCGCAAGTGCATCCCCAAAAAACGTATCTATTTTATAAATTTTGCGTTTTTGCGTTTTTGCTTGTTCTCGAGGGATAACTCGTATCGACCCGTCTGGGAGGGGTGACAATGTCACTTGCGCTCTTTCATGCAAGCCAACTTTATTGGCCCAAGTTTTTGGCAGCGAGACCGTATAGGTCGACTTGCCGGTGAGTTGAACTTTTCGGATCTCCATATAATCTCAACATCTATATAGATAATCTCATCAGATATATACTCAACGATAAAAGTAGTATGCCGGGGGCGGGAATCGAACCCGCGCTCTTCAGATTTCTCAGGTGTCGTGTTCGATAAAATCCCTATGAGTCTGACACCTTAACCATCTAGACCGCAATCATGCAATTTCGTGCGATTTACTAGGCCACCCCGGCGCCAGTTGTAATCCCAAAAAGTCCTTTAACATCATAACGTTTTTGGTAATGCTGTGTGTCACCGTGACACATCGCGACATTGGACGAAAAAAATAAAAGGAACATATTTATATATAATATTTATATAAAAATCATTAATATTTAAAAATGAGACTATTTCCATCAAATAATAATGAAATAGTTTCATAACATTTTTATAATGTAAATATAATTATTAAATTAAAAAAATAAGGTGGTTATTATGAGGGACGAGGCTGTGCCGGTATTTGATAAAAATGAAGAAGTCATTACCAATATTATGGTTAATATCGGATTAAAGCGAAACATGGCTAAAGCGCTGGTGTATCTTGCCAATGTCGACGAGGCTATATCCCGAAGAATTGAGATGGGGGCTGGTCTGAGGCAGCCCGAAGTAAGCATTGCTATGCGCGAGCTCAGGGATAAAGGTTGGATTGACGAATGGGAGAAAAAGAAGGAAGGAAAAGGACGACCGCTTAAGTGTTACAAACTTGCCATTAAATTGAACGATATCATTGATTTTCTTGAAGAAGAAAAGCGGCGCGAAGCAAGACAGGACGAAGAGCGTATAGAACGACTTCGATATCTCTCAACCGGAATAGAGAAATAACAGCAATATTTTAGTCGACGTTCTCAGCGCTTTAATACTTCGACTGTAGTCCCGACCTTATCAGCCTTTCCTACGTGCACCTCAGTGACGTTAGTAAAAATCCCGTGCTCTACAACGCCGGTGATATGTGAAAGCTTTGACGCTAGTTCATTTACCTCGTTTATAATCCCAAAGTCTGCGTCTATGATGAGGTTGCCGTTATCCGTTACGAATAGCCTGTAAGAATCAGACTGCCTGAGTCTCGGTGTCCCTCCGATCTTTTTAACTTCCATCACAGTGAGTGCACAGCCGAAAGGAATAACCTCTAGAGGGACCGGCGCGTTGAACCTTTGAACGAGTTTTGAGCTATCAACCGCTACGACAAATCGCCCTGATGATAGCGCTACGATCTTCTCTCGGGTGTGCGCTCCCCCTCCACCCTTTATCAAATTGAGATGTTTATCAATTTGATCTGCACCGTCTATCGCGATGTCAACAATATTGTGCTCTAAAAGAGTCGTCGTGGGTATGCCGTTTTTGATAGCAAGCAGCATGGACTGGTGCGAAGTTGGGACGCCTAAAATCGATATCTCCTCATTTTTTATTCTTTCGCCGAGGTGATTTACAGCGTGAGCAATTGTTGTGCCGGTGCCCAATCCAACTACCATGCCGTCTTCGACGAGCCCCGCAACCGATTTTCCTGCCGCTTCTTTCTCTTGCCTTGAAAGGTCAACCATAGTTGTAAAGATCAACCTATATGGCTTAGCAATTTCGATTTTAACGTGAAGCTGTCTAAAGTCATGCACAGATAAGAACTATATACCATCGAAAACCCCTATTGACTAGAAGGGAGGTTACCTATGGGTTTACTGAATCGTCTTAGTACGATCATAAAGGCAAAGATCAGCAAGTTTATGGACCGACACGAGGATCCTCGTGAGACGCTTGACTACTCGTATCAAAAGCAGTTAGAACTCTTACAAAACGTAAAACGCGGTATCGCGGACGTGGTTACCGCTAAGAAGAGACTCGAACTCCAAAAGGCCAAGCTTGAAGCCAACATAGAGGAGCTAAACATGCAGGCTCGTGATGCCGTCGCGGCAGGACGCGACGACCTTGCACGTATTGCTCTTGAACGGAAAAAAGATTCCATGGCTCAGATCGACTCGCTTGTGGCACAGACCTCAGATCTCGAGAATGAGCAGGCGAAGTTGATAAATACTGAGAAGCGACTATCGGCCAAGATTGAGGCGTTCAGGACGAAAAAAGAGACGATAAAGGCCCAATACTCCGCGGCCGAAGCGCAAGTTAAGATAACTGAGGCAGTAACAGGCATATCGGAGGAGATGGCCGATGTGGGGCTCTCGGTCCAGCGCGCCGATGAAAAGACGGAAGAAATGAAAGCGAGAGCGCAGGCCCTTGATGAGTTAATAGAGGCAGGCACTCTGCAAGACGTCACGAGCGATGAAACTAAAGTGGAGGAGGAACTCCGGAAGATAAAGTCCAAAGATGAAGTTGAAAATGAACTTAAAATCCTGAAAGAGCAGGTTCCTACGAAGAAGAAGACAGCTGAAAAGGAGGAAACACAGGAGGCTCAGCAATGATTGTGCGGATACTTGGAGATAACCAGTATGAACTCGAGAGCAAGTATCTCGATGAACTAAACGAGCTTGACAACTGCATGGTCGATCACCTTAATGATGATAAGATCGACGAGTTCAAGAAGTGTCTGAGTGATATGATAAAGATAGTGAAGGACAAAGGTACCCCACTTGATCCAACTGAGATAGTGGCCTCCGACGTCATAATCCCTTCACCTGATATAACACCAAAAGAGGCAAAGAAGCTGTTCACTGGAGAGGGGCTAATCTCAGGATAGGACACTAAAAGGGCACGTCCCATATGGGATACCAGCGTTCGAGCTCCTGCTCGACGGGGAGCTCCTGCTGCATTATAGAACGCAGTCGGAACTCGTAGCTGTAATCCCGCAAGCGCTGTTTTATATCGACCGGCACAAACGGATAAAATTCTCCTTGCTTATAGTTGTAGATCCAAAAAACGATCTTTTTGTTTTTGAACTTGAAGACAGCACAGAGTATTTGTTCGTCATATCCCGCATCAATAAGTGTCGAGCTCACCGCGTGTATATCCGAGACGAGGTTTTCAAACTGCTCATCCAGCACTATGACCCACATATACCCGAACTCATCCTGCACAATCTCGAACCTCGTCCCGCTTATTTTGAGGAGCTCTTTAATATCATTTTCAACGTGTGTAAAGTCTGCCGACTCTACAGGTTTAAAGCAGATCCCTGCCTTTCCGGTTGAACTGAGATCAAATTCCGCATTTAATGTCACATAGGCCGTTGACATGGAAAAAAGCTTATCGACTTTAGGCTTTATACCCTTAGTCCTCCCGAGTATCGAATCGAAGAATCCCATTAAGTGGTACTGTTACCGCAAGATGTAGTATAACCTTTTCGTGCCAACGCGACGCTCATCACTTAAGCTGTGGCAAATGATATTAAGTCAATTCCGAAGCGTGCACAGCAAGCAATGAAGTTGTGTTACCAAAAGTGATGCGATTTACGGCTTAAAACAATTCGAGCATAAGATTAAGCGTCGAGGCCATTTTTTGCTTCCGCATAATTTATTTAAATTTGTACACAGAAAGTAGTACGTGATGAGACAAAGAGCGGCTGTCCTCTTCGACGCGTACGGGACCATAATCGACGTGGGCACATATCACAGAGACATAACAGAATACGTGCTTGATGAGTGCGACTCCCTATACGGCAGGAAAATAGATCCGGAGGAGTTTAACGGTTACTGGAATAAAGAGTTTGAGAGTGCCTTTCGTGATGTCAACGCGTATTGCGGTGAGTTCAGAAACGTGAGAGAACTCTACGGAATTAGCACGAAAAGAGTCCTTAGTGAATATGGAATAGCCTTAACTGATAATAGGGTAGAGGAATTAAATACTGTTTATAAGAAGATGTTAGATGAAGCTATTGCTGTGACTCCTAATGTCAAGAAGACTTTGAGCGTGCTACGCTCAGAGGGCTATGATATGGGGCTAGTCTCGAACGGAGATACGGAAGAGCTTCTTGAACACATGAATGGCGTAAAAGATTATTTTGACGTCATAGTTACGTCTGAAGATCTCAGTGTCTACAAGCCTGATCCAAGAATTTTCGCAGAGGCCGTCCGGAGAGTTGGAGCCCATAAGGAGCGGACGGTCTTCATAGGTGATACATTAACCTCAGATGTGCTCGGAGCAAAAAAAGCTGGCATAAAGTCCGTATGGTACAACAAGAGGGGGAGATTGCCGAAATACGGGATAAAACCGGACTTCGAGATCCACGATATGGCCGAAGTCCTACAGCTTCTAAACTCACAAATTTTCAACTATTAAGCTGTCTTTGTCGCAAAGTTCTTTACTTACATGAAGTCAGTAGTTTTGCTGACCGGATAACTGAGCCTCCATTAGTCTCAGCCTTTCAATCCTTTTTTCGATTGGCGGATGGGTTGAGATTATATTCATTATGGACCCTCTGGAGACTGCCGGTATGATGAAGAACTGACTTATCCCCTCCACCTTGCGAATATCCTCTGTCGGGATTCTCGCTATGTACCCGCTTATCTTAAGCAGCGCACTTACGAGGTTCGCCGGATGAGCTGTAATTATTGCGGAGCCTCTGTCAGCTGCATATTCTCTGTATCGCGAAAGTGCCCTTATGAGGAGGAAACTTACAAGCCATATTACTACTAGCGCAATCCAAGCGAGAAATGTGTTGTCTCTTCTATTGCCCCCGCCAGCTCCAATGAACCAGAACCAGCGCATGAAGAGCCCGGCGACGGTTGTCACGAAACTTGCGAGCGTCATAACCAGCATGTCCCTGTTTTTTACGTGGGATATTTCGTGGGCGAGAACTGCCTCCACCTCAGCCTGGTCTAGCTTCTGTAGAAGCGAACTAGTAACTGCTACCACTGCGTGCTTCTCGTTGCGGCCTGTTGCAAATGCGTTCGGAATCTGACTATTTACTACGGCGACTTTCGGCTTTGGCATATCTGCCATGGCGCTGAGGCGCTCTATCGTGCTATGAAGCTGTGGATAGTCACTTTCACTGACCATATGCGCACCGCTTGCGGCGAGCACTATTTTGTCCGAAAAGTAGTACTGTGAGCCAAGTAGTAGCGCTGCGAAGAACAGCACAAAAACCAAGCTGTGGACGTAGAACAGTACGATACCAAAGAACGCGACGTAAACCACCCCTAACAGCAGCATGGTCAGCAGCATGCGGGCCGAAAGGCCAGCGTCGCGACCGTACAATTTTTTCATGTAATCATCACCTAATGTGTTCTGTGTTATGACTCCAAAGATCACATGCACGTTCTGAGCTCTTAAATTTACCGTCGAAAGCTTTAATATACTTTTTATAAATTTTATTTATAACTTTTTATAATAGCATTACTGTTGCCGATGTTACTTTAATAAGGGATGAGTTTATAACTGCGAGTGACGTTTACAATTAAAAAAAACTTGAATGCGTGCATGAATCACAAAGAACAAGCTAATTCTGACTCAATCGATTGGGATGAATTTCATCCGAAGAGCCCCTATGATGTCTATACCCCGAAGGTTAGTCGCCGGAAACAGTGGTCAATAATCCTTGGTATAATAGTATTCTTAGGAGCGCAAGCTAGCACACCAATTTTCTTACGGTCATTTTTGACGTTTGTTGGGGTCACGATAAACGGCGTTAGCTCAGAAGCTTCTGGCATTCTCAGTCCGTTTGTACTCTGGTCGCTTATAATAGCAAATGTGATCGCAATTGTGCTCATATTGTTGGTTGTGAGGGTTTACTATAATGAACCGATAACGCTCCTGGGCTTCACCACGAAAAACATTCCAAAAGCTGTGCTCTATGGCATTGCCGGGTACGCCATCACAATCTTAGTTCTCACGAGCATCTCGTACCCCATAGAGCAGAGAGTCGGAATAGACCCGACGCAACGAGCACTAGCTGAAACGGCGATGGTGCCAAGCTTGGCCCCGCTACTTCTCTTATCTGGCGCGATCGTAGCCCCTATCGCTGAGGAGGTCGTCTTTCGGGGGTACCTGTACAAAGCCTTCAGAGATCAATTTAAACCGATCTACGCGGTAGGGTTAAACGCCGCTCTTTTCTCCTTACTTCACTTCGAGCTGCGGGCAGTGCTTTGGCTGTTCATACTTGGCGTTGCACTCGCCTACGTGTACGAAAAGACGGGCAATTTAGTGGCGCCGATAACGCTGCACATGCTAAACAACACAGTCGCGTTTCTTTTCTCAAGTTAATTGTATCCCACCTACGTTACCAGCTTGGCTATGACGTCTCCCTTTCTCGCTCCCACAGCCTCCCCGACTGGGGCGCATTTCACCCTCATTAAATAGGCAATGGGTTTAAAATTGTATTCCGATAACATCTCAAAATTTGCCATTCCCTTTGCTATGATAAGTGATGCCGTTGGGAGTGCCTCCCGGAGCTCCCGTGATGCCTCTTCCATATTCACACCTACTGCATTTGAGCCGGTAGTTATCACCTTGTCGGCAATTTTTTCAAGCCCGAACTCCCACACGTCTTCAATCGTCGCGTCGGTGAGGATGTAGCCCCCCCGCACAACGAGTGTCACATCGCCCCCTAGTCTTTTTATCTGTTCTATTAGCAGACCGTCGTAGATAATCTCGCCCACGTTATCAGCGATATACACGACCTTATCAAGTAGCCCCCTCATCTCATCTGTATCGTCAATGTCGAGCCCGTGTTCGAACATCGCATCGACTTGCCGTTCGAAGTTCTCGGCATCGACCTCAAAGCCGAGAACTCCAAAATCAAACGTGTTTCCTATTATCGCGGCAATTACTGCTTTACGGAACTTATCTTCGCTACGTTCTACTATTTCTTTGACCTTGGGCAGAAGCTTGAAGGCCGTCTCATTGGCGAGTTTCTTCTCATCCCTGTACGGATCGTCGTCTCCGAGGACTCGATATGCGGCACGATGCACCTGCGTTGAGAGAACAGAAATGGGGACGTCAAGCCCGATACGACATATTGCCCTTATCGCTGCATCTAGTACCTTACGCTGTGTTTTGCTATCATCAGTCGAAAGTTGTGATTCGTAGAGAACCCGCGAGACCAAGCACGGAATACAGTTCGGCGCTATCTTCATGGAATCGACCTTATATCACGGCAACCTTATAGGATACTAAAGACCGTTATTGGGTATAAAAAGCTACCTTGATGTGGTTAATTTGAAGGTTTACGAACTCGGAGAGAGAAAGCTTGTCAAGATGATAGCTGGGCTGATCGAGTGTGACGCTGCCATTTGTCCGGGAAACGACGACTGCGCCGCAATTGAGTACGACAATGAATACGTCGTCGTAACAACCGATATGCTGCACCGAAAAGCACACTTTCCTCGCGAAATGACAGGGTATCAGATCGGTTGGATGGCAACTGCGGCAAGCCTTAGCGACATTGCTGCTATGGGGGCGGCTCCCATGGGCGTGACAATGGCGCTTGGCATTCCTAAGGACACTGACGTCGACTTTGTGCTCGATGTAGTGAAGGGGATAAACAGATGCTGCAGGAAGTTTGGCACCTACCTGCTTGGTGGGGACACCGACGAGCACGACGAGATCACTCTCGTGGGAACCGCGCTCGGAACGGTGGATAAGGACAAAATATTGACAAGAAGCGGTGCTAACGTCGGTGATGCAGTGTGCGTAACAGGAGAGCTGGGAGTGGCCGCGGCGGGTGTACGGATCTTACTCCAAGAGCTAACCGTGGCTGACGCCGTAAAAAATAACGCAATGAAGAGACTTTTTGAGCCGGAACCGAGGATCATAGAGGGCATGCAATTAGCGGAATCGAGCGTAGTGACATCCCTCATAGATACGAGCGATGGCCTTGCGATATCGCTGTATGAGCTTGCAAAGGCAAGTGCGGTGGGGTTTCACATAGTTTCGGATACACTTCCGATTAGCGAGGAGGTCAAGTCCGTAGCTACAGACAGGTGGGACGTGCTCACGTTGTCGATCTATAGAGGTGGTGATTATGAGCTCCTCTTCACCGTTCCGCAGACATCACTCGAGAGAGTGCCCATTCCATTTACGGTAATCGGCAGGGTGCTACACGAGGGGATGGAGCTCGAAGTTGACGGCGTCGTTTACGATCTGAAAGAGGAGGGGTACGAGCACCTTTTAATTACCTCGCCTAAACTGTAAAACTACGTAGAGTTATTTCAATCGTGAAGGAGTACCAAACACCTGAGAGGATATCCCAAGACCGGTGCAGTTGTTGTAGAGAACTGACGAGAGGATTGCCACAACTTTTTCATCTTGTAACACTGGAGAACCGCTGTCGCCGGGGGAGGGCATGTTGCCGCACGGGAATGCAAATCGGTTCAAGTTCCTGCCCGTGTCTATGACCCGACAGTCTATCTCCCGCTCGTTTGTCACGAGTTTCGCAGGACCAAAATAGGCGTCACCGATCTCGGAAGTCCTTGCGTAGTCGCGTGGAACCTCAATAATGGCGAGGTCGTAGTCGTTTATTAGCTTTATGACCCGGCTTTCATGTCCGTCGACTTTAACTTTTGTCCCTATCCTGCCGTTACCATACCGTATCACGTGCCCCGCTGTGATTGCACAGATTTTGCCACTGTAGTGTATCACCGCCCCTATGGTACCTCTAATGCCCTCACTCTTTACGAGGCAGCCCTCGGTGATCATCGTGTACCCTTTTGTCTGAGCATCGTAATGAGGTTATCTGCGCCTTCAAATCCTAACGTTTTTTGGCTCCCGTGCATCATGTCGATATGGTCAAGCCCGAGACTTAGTGCCATCGGCTTTTCGAGCATGCCACCTATTATAAGGTCTATTCGCATCTCATCGAGTTTTTCAAGGATCTTCTCTTGCTCAGGCTCTATCAATACCTCGCATCCCTCGCCCAACAGACCGTCGAGCTTTTCCTTGGTATCTGAATCGAAGTCCACGACGACTAGTTTCGGCGCTAGCCCTATTTCGCCGAGAAAGCGAGTCATTGAGACGGCGCGGGTAGGCCCCCCTATCACGGCCACCCTCCTATCGGCTAGCGGTAGTTCTTCGTACCGCTTCGGCACGAGGTGATCGAGGTCGACGTATATCCTGAGAGCGTCACCCACGCGTGCAAGAAAGCGCTTCGTTGCTTCGTACCCTATCGGTATCTCTTCAACGATGTAGGACATCCCGAACTTCTGCTCAAGGAGTTCTGCGGCCTCCTTTCCCGTGGCCTCACACACGACGATGTTCAACGCGGCAGACCCTAAGTCTCTAATCTGTTGTAAGGTCGCATCCGCTGTCAGAACGGCGTTTACTCTAAGACCTGCGAGGGCAAGCACTTTTTTAAGCTCCTTAAGGTCAGGGCCGCCTCTGAGCATCCCTATAAGATTTACTGCAGCACGATCGATGTTGTCAGGATCCTGTACGAGCACATCGACAAGCCGTTTGAGCGTTTCACTGTAGCCGGTCCTGTAGTCACCCTCAAAGCC